>JBBDRX010000076.1:0-31020 GCA_040905245.1 Balneolaceae bacterium
AAATGACCAGTTGATGTTGAGTCACAACGCAAGAAACCACGAGAACGATTTCGAACTGGACATGACTCTCATCTCTCACCTCCAGCCGACAGAGATCGGAATAGAACTGAGAAATTTTATGGCCGGCAATGAAGAGTTTAACTGGAGAGCCGAAGGAACGCCCCGATTCCGGTTTCTGGAAGATCGGTCCCTGCACATAGACCAGCTGGTTTTGGCCAGCGGAGAGGAGAGTGTGGAGCTGGAAGGAATCTACAGCATCGACCCAGACGAAGAGATGACATATCGGATACGGTCGTTGCAACTGGATCGCCTTTCGGAACTGATCGGTGGCCGGGTCCGTTTCGGAGGTCGCCTGAATGGAGATTTCAAAACTCGTACTCTGACGCGAATTCCCATGATTGAGGGAGATCTGGAGATCACTCGCGGGACACTGAACAATCGGCTGATCGGTGATTTGACACTGAACAGCCAATACCAGAGCAGCCGGCAGCGGTTCGACACCGAAATCCGGGTTTACACCAACCCGCAGACGTATCCGGACTATTATGAGAAGAATAACGACGTTGGACAGGACCTTTTTCTGGATGGATATTTTACTGTCCCCGATTTTGATGAACCGAACCGGGAGTTCTTCTATTTTGACGCCGACCTCCGTGAGATCGACACCTGGATCGCCACGGTTATTATCCCTTCCATTCTTGTTGAAACCGAAGGACGAACCTCCGGCTGGGGATACATCGGAGGGTCACTCAGTGACATCAATTTTCACGCTCAGTTCGACATCGAGGATGTAGAATTGGTTCCCCGTTTTATCAACACACGATACACCGCAAGCGGCCGGCTGGTGTTTGACCGTCATGAAGGCCTGTTCTTCGACAACATAGCTCTGAACGATGGCCAGGGTGGCGCTGGACGACTCAGCGGAACCGTCGACCTGGACGATTTTTCCGACACCAACTATATGGATCTGAGGCTGGATCTGGAAAATCTTCACTTCATGAACAATCCGTACAATCCCGACGTACCCTTCTATTCCAGCAGTCGGGGAACCGGACAGGCACGGATTACCGGTTCAAACTTCGATCCTTACCTCAGAACCACACAGCCAATCGTCATCACACCCGGTTCAAGAATCTCGGTTCCGCTGCTTGACGAAACTGAACTTCAACAGAATCACAATTTCATTCAGTTTGTCGATACATTCGACCTGAAACAACTGGAGGAACGCAGACAACAGCAGGAGAACGAAGAGCGCGACATCTCCCCGCAGGAATTGACGTTTACGGAACGATTTACCCTCGACCTTCAGTTTGTTGCAGAGAACCCGGTCAATTTTCAACTTGTATTCGATCGCGTCACCAACGAGGTACTGAATGCCAACGGCACCGGACAGTTGCGACTCACCCTGGAAGATCAGACATTCAATCTCTTCGGACGAATGAACATCTCCGGTGGAGATTATCAGTTTGTCGCCGGAGACATCATCTCCAGACAATTTCTGCTGAGTGAAGGCGGTTCCATTATCTGGGAAGGAGACCCGGCCAACGCACGACTCAATGTAGAAGCACTGTACCGGGCCCGGCCCGATCTCTCGTCACTGCTGACAAACAGTACCACCGGACGAAACGAAGGCTCTCAAAGAATTCCGATCGACCTGGTTCTCAACATTGGCGGAACCCTGAGCGAACTCGAAAACGACTTCTATTTTCAGGTTCCATCCAACATTGAAGGGACTCTGGATCCCACCATGCTGACACAGATCAACTCACTGAATCGAAACGAAGAGGAAAAAGTCATTCAGGCAACCAGTCTCCTGCTTTCAGGAAACTTTATTCCCCTTGCGTCCGCATCGACCGAGGGCGGAACCGGTTCGGCCCTGCGCGAAACCTTGACAGGTGGCACGGTTGTAAATCCTTTGATTACAAGCCAGGTGATCAACCCGCTTCTCTCCGACCAGATCAACTCCCTGATGAGAAGTGATATGACGCTGGACATCGATTTTAACCTGACTCCATACAATCAGGTAGATCTCGGTGTCGCTCTCCGGCTCTACGACGACCGATTAATTCTGCGCCGTGATGGCCAGATTACCGGCCCGTACAGCGATATCGGAGATCTGGGGGCCACATACCGAATTAACCAGACCTTTGCCCTGACAGCCTTTCACCGTCAGGACCCGACACTCAACTACTCCAGCACAACCGAACCGAGACAGGTTCAGGAGATGAACGGCGTCGGCCTTGAGGCACAAGTTCAATTCAACTCCTGGAGAGAGTTCCGCCAGCGAGTTTCCAGCACATTCAGAAAACTCTTCGGGCTCAATAACCGGGGGCGGGAAGAGGAACAAACCCATATAGAGGATGACAGGGAAGAGATCCTTGCATCCGATCAATAATTCATTAAACGTCTTGGAAAAGACCCTAAATAACGAACATGAGTAGAAAGAAAAAGAGCAGATTAACATCACTTGAAAAAGAGATCTTGACCATTCTCAAATCCTATCCGGATGCATCCATTCCCGTCCCTGTATTACAGGACGCCCTGGGACTGGACAACGAGGATGGAGAAAAAAAACTAAAAAAAACCCTTCAGAACCTTCGTCACAAGGATCAGATTCGAATGACACGGGGGAATCTGATCAGTATCAATGAAGTCGAAGTCAAGCAGAACGTTTACGAAGGAGTCCTGGATGTAAACAAATATGGAGATGGCTACGTAGTCACCGAAAAAAGGGACCACGACATTAAAATTCCGGCAAAATACCTCAAAACCGCTCTGGACGGAGACAAAGTCCGCGCAGAAGTAACGCATTACCACAAAAAGAGTGGAAAGCCGGTCGGACGTATCGAAGAGGTCCTGGAACGCGGGAAAACTCTTTTTGTAGGAACACTTCGATCTCCGGCAAAAAACAGCTGGGTCATCCGTCCGGACAGCACCTCTTCACGCACCGATTTCTTTGTTGAAAAGCAGGACCTGAATGGTGTCCGGCCTGGCGAAAAAGTAACATTTACACTCATCAACTGGAATGACCCGCGAGGACTGCCCCAGGCTCGTATTATCCAGTCGCTGGGACAGGAAGGAAGTAACGAAGCCAACATCCTCTCCATTCTGGCCGAAAAGCAGTTCCACGCAGACTTTCCCCCGGAAGTCGAAGAGTTCGCCGGGCAGATCAGTGAGCGGGTCCCGGACGAAGAAGTTCAACGCCGGAGAGATATCCGTGAAGAAGTAACCTTTACCATCGATCCGGCTGATGCAAAAGACTTTGACGATGCGCTCAGCATTAAAATGCTTAAGAATGGAAACTTCTATCTCGGTGTCCACATTGCAGACGTTACGCACTATATGCCCAGAGGATCCATTCTTGACGATGAAGCCCGGCGAAGAGCGACCAGCGTCTATCTGGTGGATCGGGTCATCCCCATGCTTCCGGAACGTCTCAGCAATGGTATGTGCAGCCTCCGGCCCAATGAAGACAAGCTGACCTACAGCTGTTTTATGGAAATCTCCCCTGCCGGCAAACTGGTCGACTACTCCATTGAAGAGACGGTTATCCACTCCGACCAGCGTTTTGTCTATGATGAGGTGCAGGAGGTACTGGACGGGGCATCTAATCCGCTTAAATGGCATCTGGAACTGGCTTCGAAACTGGCTCATGTACTAATGGACCGCCGATTCAAAGCCGGTTCCATTAACTTTGAAACCCCGGAACCCAAATTTGTCCTGGACGAGAAAGGCAGACCGATAGACGTCATTATCAAAAAACGGCTCTTCGCCCACCGTCTGATCGAGGAGTGTATGCTCATGGCCAACAAAACAGTTGCCGAGCATATCGAAAACCTTGGCAACAAGAAAAAATACCCGTTTCTCTATCGGATACATGATCAGCCGGATCAGGAAAAACTGTTCAATATCCGGGAAAACGTAAAACCGCTGGGTATCGATTTTGAAGTGAACAACCGTGTGAAGCCGTCCGAAATCAATGACCTTCTGAAGAAGGTAGAAGATACCAACATGGAACAGATCATCAACGATCTGACACTTCGTTCCATGTCCAAGGCCGAATACCACCCGAAAAATATCGGGCACTTTGGCCTCGGCTTTTCACACTACGCACACTTTACCAGCCCGATTCGGCGTTATCCCGACGTTATTATCCACCGCCTTCTGAAACAGTACGGCGCCGGCAGCCGGGGCTACACATTTACCGAACTGGAAGAGGAAGGTCAGCACTGCAGCGAACAGGAACGTTATGCTGTTGAAGCAGAACGAGATTCTGTTAAACTGAAGCAGGTCGAGTTCCTCGCCGACCGAATCGGTGAAACCTTTACCGGTGTCATCAGCGGCGTAACCGAAAATGGATTGTACATCAATCTGAAAGATGTGTACTGTGAGGGTATGGTTCACGTTAGTGATCTGAAAGATGATTACTATATTTACAATGCCCAGCGTCACAGCCTGATCGGACGTTCAAAAGGCAAACAGTATCGTCTTGGTGACGAAATCGACGTTCAGGTCGCTTCTGTCAACCTTGAGCGAAGACTGATCGACCTGGCTATTTCCAGAAAATAAATCGTGTAATAACCCGGCTATGACATCAATAAGAAAAATCACTGCAGCAGGCTTGCTGGTACTGACCTCCATGTTGGCCATGGCCGAATACGCTGCTGCACAATTTTTTGCATTTGGGAAAAACCGGGTTCAGTACGAGGCGTTTGACTGGCGTTATATTGAGACGGAGCACTTCGACATCTATTACTACGATGAGAAGAACTACCATCTGGCACAATTCACGGCGGAATCCGTGGAATCGGGCCTCAAACAGCTTATGGAAGATTTCAACCATACGCTGACAGACCGGATTCCGATTATCATCTACGACTCACACAGCGATTTCTCGCAGACCAACGTGGTCGACTTGCCGGTGGATGCCCAGGGAATCGGCGGGGTAACCGACAAATACAAAAACCGAATGACTCAGCCCTTCATGGGCGACTATTCCGACTTTCGACGGACACTTCAGCACGAATTGCTTCATGCTTTTGTCAATGATCTGTACTACGGCGGTTCCATTCAGTCGATCATGCAGAATAACATCCAGCTCACTCTCCCACTCTGGTTTGAGGAGGGGCTCGCCGAATATCTGGCTCTCGGATGGGACACCCAGACCGATATGTATATCCGGGACGCCGTCATTCATAACTATCTTCCGGATCTTACACAGTTGAGAGGCTACTTCTCCTACCGGGGAGGCCAGTCCTTCTGGAATTTTATCGCTGAAGAATACGGAAGGTCAAAAATCACAGAAATTCTGCAACGAGTACGACAAACACGCAGTGTTCAGCAGGCACTCACCCAGGCAACCGGCCTTGACATCGAAACGCTTAGTGAACGGTGGAAGGACAGTTTACAGCGGCGATATTTCCCGGAAGTCTCCGAACGGGATCCGATGAACAACTTTGGAACGCTGTTAACCGATCGAAGTGAACGACGTGCAGGTACATACAATACCAGCCCGTCCATCTCCCCCATGGGAGACCGTATCGCCTACATCTCCAACCGGCGTGGTGTCTTTGACGTTGTTGTCGTTAGTGCAGTCAATGGAGAATATCTGAAAACCCTCGTACGGGGAGAAGACAGCCCCATGTTCGAGGAACTGAATATTTTGAATCCAAACCTCTCCTGGTCTCCCGACGGAACGAAGATCGCACTGGCAACCAAAACGGACGGTGTATACAATCTCGGAATTGTGAACTACGAGACGTTAGATCTGGAAGTCTACCGGTTCGAGAATGTGGATGCTCTTTCGTCTGTAGCCTGGTCTCCCGACGGAACGAAGATCGCTTTCGACGGAAACCACGGAAGCTATCAAAGTATCTATATCTTCGATCTGGAGAGCGAGGAACTGACCAATCTCACCAGAGATGTCTTTACCGACAAGGAGCCCACGTGGGGGGCCGATTCGGAAATTATTTATTTCGTCTCCAACCGGGGAGATCATCTGCAGGCCGGACAATACCTTGCCGGATACTCGATCCTGCAATTTGAGGAGTCCTATGAAACAGATATCTATTCCATTCGACCCGGATCCAGCCGCATCTCACGTCTGACAAACACTCCGGGCTGGTCAGAATACCAGCCGGCACTGACACGTGACGGTCGTATGGTCTTTATCTCCGATGAGAACGGAATTCCAAACATCTATGAATTTAACCGGGACTCCCGAACAGCGACACCCCTCACCGATGTGCGGACAGGTATCACACAACTGTCCATCTCCAATGACGGAAGCCGTCTTGTATTCAACGGCCTCACCGAAGGGAACCTGGACCTCTTCCTCATGCGCAATCCGTTCCAGTTCCAGCTGAACCGGGATTTAACACCCAACTACTGGGCGGAACGTCGTGCTTCGGAATCAATTATTAACAGAGTTCCGGCAACCGGCTACGTCATGGAGATGATCTCTAAAAGAACGCAGGGCAATGCCGTCATACTTCAACCTCCGGCAGAATCCGACGAACCACAGGGACGCTCTACGGTTTCCGATGATCCGGACACCAACCAGGAAAAGCCTGAAGAGAGGATAGAGGAGCAGACCACCACAGAAGAGAGCGACACCTTACATATCGATTTTCGCAACTATGTCTTCGGGGATGCTGTTATTGAAGACTCCACGCTCGCACTGGAGGACGATCCGGATCAGTTTCGGCCGGTTCAAAACCTGACCGAAGACGGACGCTACCAGCCCAAGCGATACCGTCTCTCGTTCTCCCCCGATATCTCCTATGCCGCGGGACAGATCGATACCTACTACGGCGGTTCTGCATTTGCCATGATTACCCTGAGCGATCTTTTCGGCGATCACCGGCTCTCGCTTGGAACCAACCTCGTATTCGACCTTCGAAACAGCGACTATGTTCTGCAATACGGCTACTACAGACAGCGAACCAACTATTTGGTCAATATATTTCACCAGTCCAGAAACTACCAGACCTTCTCAGGCGAACTGCTGCGTTTCCGGACCTATGGAGCAGGTGTTGAATTTCAGTACCCGTTCAACCGATTCGAACGGGTTGACTACGGTGCTTCATGGATCGGAATCTCCAGGGATTTCAGCTCGGTCAGTCAACTAACCTTTCAGGGAATCGCAACGGACCTGAGGAGTGAAACAAGCAATTTCCTCTATCCACAGGTTACCTATACAGCGGATTACACCATCCCCGGATTCATTACTCCCCAGGGGGGGAGAAGATACTCAGTCCGGCTCTCCGGCAGTCCACCGACTCCGATGCCCAACTCTCCCCTTTTCGCCTCCCTGCTTGGAGATTACAGACGTTATATCAATTTGGGAAGCCGTTACAGTATTGCACTGAGAGGATCTGCGGGAGCCTCCTACGGTCCCGACTCACAGACCTTCTTCATGGGTGGCATGCTGGGATGGATCAACCAGCGTTGGTCCGATGTGGATATCCCGTTCGACCGGTTGGCAGATACGTTCTTCACTCAACCGGCGACGCCCCTGCGCGGCCACGAATTCAACACCCTGTACGGTGACAAATTTTCACTGATCAACGCTGAATTCAGGTTTCCCCTTTTTGCAGCTGTTCTTCCGGGACCGGTTCCGATACTGCCACTCTACAATATTACCGGGGTTGCCTTCCTTGATGCAGGTGCCGCATGGGGTTTCGATATCAACTATTCCCTCTTTACAGACGGGTTGACCGGGGAATCCATTGTCTACTATCAGAAACCGAAAGATCTGCAGATAAAAGTGGCTCAACGAGAAGAGGTATACATTAACCCATCGACCGGGCTGATCAGGGATGGCTTGCCACAACAGGGGGATATCCAGACCAGTTATCTGGACGGAGATGTATTGATCGGAGCCGGGTTCGGACTACGCACAATCTTCCTCGGACTTCCATTCCGCTACGATGTGGGCTGGCCTTATATGAGAGATGGATTCCGGAGCAAGCCAATCCACTACATCTCGATTGGAATCGATTTTTAAAAAAAGCCGGCCACAACCGGCCGGCCTGAAATTTTTCTTGTCTCTTACGGCATCATGGATTTGTTGACCGCCTCTTTGAAATCCTTCGATATTTTCAAGGTCGGAACGAACTGTTCCGGAACGATAACCTCTTCATTGGTCTTGGGGTTTCTGGCAACCCGTTGAGCACGTTTTACCACTTTAAAGCTGCCAAAACCTCTCAACTCAATGGTTTCGCCACGCTTCATGGCATCAATCACGGTCTCCATAAACCCTTTCACAACCGCTTCTGTTTCAACTTTGGTGAGTCCTGTACTGGAAGAGATAATATCTACTATATCTGCTTTTGTCATGATCTAGTCCCGTTTTTTTATTTGTTGATACGTGAGGTTTTCAGTTCTGATTTCTCTGATTTCTATTTTTTTATTAGGCCACTCTGAAATAAAAACATAAAAACCACGGAATTGGTTTCATTCTATAAAAAATTCGGGGTTGAGAAAATTAAAATATCTCTATGTTGGGGATTAATTTACCGTTTTTGGAAGATTTTTCCGCCTCATCGTCGAATTTTGTACGAAAAAGCCCTTTTACGACCCATTCAAAATAGTCAAAAATGTTTACTACCTTCGTTCATCCGTTGAAATATTCTCACTGAACAAGCCTTATGGCAACATTTGAACGTATCATCTCCTGGCTGGAAAACCTGATCTGGAACACGCCGGAAGCCCTCCCGGCTATGGTTGTTATCCTGCTGTCGTATGGAATTTACATTACATTCCGTCTGGGATTCATTCAGGTTCGAAAACTTGGACACGGCCTCAGGGTCATTACCGGAACGTATGATGACCCGGACGACGATGGGGATATCAACCATTTTCAGGCTCTCAGTACGGCTCTCTCCGCTACTGTTGGAATCGGCAATATTGCCGGAGTTGCCCTCGCTATTCACTATGGCGGCCCCGGAGCGCTCTTCTGGATGTGGGTCACAGCCATCCTGGGCATGGCCATCAAGTTCAGTGAAGTAACGCTTGCCCAGCATTTTCGCATGGTTCATCCCGACAAAAGTGTCTCGGGCGGGCCAATGTACTATATCGAGCAGGGACTTGGCCCTGGCTGGAAATGGCTCGCCATCGCCTTTTCGGCGGCAGCGGCTATCTGTGCCTTTTTGACCGGAAACGCGGTGCAGGCCAACACGGTGGCCGATGTAATGGCCAGTGATTTTGACATCCCGGTCGCAGTGACCGGTTTTCTCTCTGCTACCCTGATCGGGTTTGTCATTCTGGGCGGAATTCGGCGAATCGGTTACGTGACCGCACGACTGGTCCCCTTCATGGGCCTGCTCTATGTTCTGTCCGGACTCATCATTCTGCTTCTCCATTTCGACCAGATTATTCCCTCCCTGATTCTGATTGTCACCTACGCGTTTGATCCGCAAGCGGGTATTCTGGGTGTCGGGTCCGGTGCATTCATATTTACGTTGAGTTACGGAGTTCAACGGGGACTCTTTTCCAATGAAGCCGGCCAGGGTTCTGCACCTATTGCCCACTCTGCGGCACGTACAGATCAGCCGGTCCGAGAGGGCGTGGTGGCTCTGCTGGAACCTCTGATCGATACATTGATCGTCTGCACCATCACGGGTCTGGTCATTGTCTCTACCGGAGCCTGGGACATGTATCACAGTGCCTCCGTTGACCCCGGAAGCGGCACCATAGACTATATTGCCGAAAGTGAACAGCTGGAATTTGAGGACGGCCTGCCGGTCAATGGAGAGATGCGTCGTTATCAAGTGCCCGTTGATACGCTCTATAGTGACCCGGAACAGACGAGGCCTTTCTCCGGAGTAATCGCCGGAATTGGAAGTACCCCTGTGATCCGACTGGAGGATGGCAGCGAACTGAGTCAACTCTATGGAGGTGTGGTCGAGAATGGAGCTCCTTTGACGGCAAAAGCATTTGAGATCGGGCTCTCTCCCATTCTCCCCGGCGGGGGATTCCTTGTTACCGTAGCCGTACTACTGTTTGGAATATCGACATCTATCAGCTGGAGTTACTACGGCGACAGGGCAGCCGAATATCTGTTCGGTAGCCGCTCCATCTTCTGGTACAGGCTCGCGTTTGTTGCCATGCACTTTTTTGGAGCTGTCGTAACGCTCACAACCGTATGGGCGTTCGGAGATGTCATGCTCGGGCTGATGGCACTGTTTAATATCATTGCCCTGTTTGGCCTCTCGGGTATCGTTCTCAAACTGACACGAACCTATTTTGAAAATCCGGATGTGTAACTGTCCGTTCTTTTGGATACTTCTTCTACTGCTGCTATCTGCCTGTGGTGAGTTGTCCGAACACGAGGCGGAACAGGTACGATCGACCCTGCAGGATTCGCTTTTGACAACCACAGAGAGCTGGGATATCGATATGCAGCTGATGGAACAGGGGCAACGCCGAGTTCTTCTGCAGGGCAGATATGCCATCGACTACACGGAGAAGAATGAAGACCGGGAGACCCATATACAGGGCCCGGTCTATATACAGATTTACGATTCCACCGGAACACTCGAATCGGAAGCCTGGAGCCAGCGGGCAATCTACCGACAGGAGAGCCGTGAATTTGAGCTCTTCGATTCTGTCCGGGTAGAAACAGCTACTGACCGAAGACTTCTGAGCAGCTATCTTCACTGGTTCGAAGAGACCGGCCAGATCCGTTCGAACCGGCATGTGACTATCATCACTCCGTCGGACAGTATCAGTGGCAGCGGTTTCGAAGGAAAAAGTGATCTCTCCAGCTATACAATCACAGACCCGCGGGGCCGGGTCATTGTGGATTGAGGCCCGAACCGGATATGAATCGAACCAAACTGATTGTACTACTACTCATCACCGGGCTTCACCTGCCGGTGAACAATGCCCTGGCACAAGAGCAGATTTCCATTCTCAATGCAGAACGGGCAGAGGGGGGAACCGTCAACGGCGAACGAGTTCGGAAGCTACTCGGTAATGTCCGCCTTTCCGGGGAATCGATGGCCATGGAGGCCGACAGTGCCTATCAATACGAATCACAAAATCGCATTGACGCTTTCAATATTCGGATCGATACTGAACAAGAGACCATATGGGCCGATACACTCTATTATAACACCCTTTCCGACCTCAGCCGGTTTCGCGGACGGGTCATCTTCTCCACCGAAAATCACCGGCTGTTCAGCCAGTCCGTCGATTTTGACAGTGTGATGGACCTGGCCATTTTTCACACCCCGGTTCGATTCGAAGACAAACAGGGAGTTCTTCTGGCCGATTCAGGTCACTACTTCCAGGAACGGGAGATGGGTGTATTCCGGGGGGATGTCCAACTGGCAGACTCCAGTCAGTATCTGGAGGCAGATTCCCTGTATATGGATCGTCGAAATGAACATTACCAGCTGTTCAGCCGGGTTTATGCCAACGACTTTGAAGAGAAGGTGACGCTGGCAGGTGACTACCTGGAGGCAGACTCCAGCGGGGAACGCTACCTGGAGGGAGAGGCCTGGATGATGCAAGTCAACGAATCAGGGGCAGACACAACCCACCTGAATGCACATACCATTCATCTCACCGAAATCGACACAACCGACTATATTGATGCAGTCGGTAACATTCGTATCCGGGGCCGGGACTATTCGGCGATTGCCGACACCGCTCACTATCGAAGTGACTTCGAACAGTTTCGCCTGATCTCTGAACCAATCATCTGGCAGAAACGAATCCAGCTGACTGGGCCCTATATCGAAATCCTGTTCCGGGACGACGAAATTCACCACCTGAACTCCCATCCACGCCCCATCGTGGTCATGGAAGACAGCCTCACCGGACGGTTCAACCAGATGAGAGGAGATACACTTCACGCCTGGTTTGAAAGTGGCGAAATCGACAGAATCACTGTTTTTAACAACAGCGAACTGATCTTCCATCTGAAGGATGAGGAAGAAAATCCCGACGGGTTGATCCAGCTCATTGCCAACGGACCGTCAACCATTGAATTTTTGAATGGAGAACCCGAACAGTTCAAAGCCGAACAGAATGTAGACGGATCGCACCTCCCGGAAGAGCCCGAAAATATAAACCGACGACTGTCAAACTTCAGATGGGATCCCGATCTGCGTCCGGAACAACCGGAAATACAAGTACCGAGATTACCGGAGATACCCGAAGAGTTACCGTTCGAACCCGGTGATCGCTATCTGAGGTATCTGGAACAACAGGGAGAGAACGGTGAATCCTAACCCGACTGCGACTCCGATGATGCCGCTGCCTGCTGCCCCAGTTCGCTAATGCGGCGGGCCAGCGGCCCTTTCCGGGAGTGCATCCCGGATGGAACCCTTCCAAGCAGAAATCCGTACGGCCGCAAAGAGTCAAATTCATCAAAAATCACTTTGAGCATCGCTCCCATCGGGATAAAGAGAATCATCCCCGCAAGACCCCAGATCTGGGCTCCCACAAAAAGGAGAAAAAGTGTCATCAGAGCATTCATACTCACTTTGCTCCCGACGATTACCGGAGTAAAAAGATTGCCTTCAAAGAGCTGAATCACATAAAAAGAGATCACAATGATAAAAGGATAGAGCAGGGAATCCATCGTCAACAGCGCGTAAACCGTCGGGAAAATGGAGCCAAAGATGGGCCCAAGGAACGGGATCACATTGAGCATGGCCGCAAAAATTCCGAAAAACAGATAGTGGTTGACTCCGACCATCCACAACATAAACGTGTCAATGACCGCCAAAATCATGATCACAATAATTACACCGGTGATATACTGCTGAATCACCTCTGTGATGTTCTGAAAGATTCGGGTAGCACGCTCCAGCTGTTCGTCCCCACCGCGCCCGAACGCCTGAAGCAAAAACTCTTGAAGAAAATTTCGGAAGATGAGCATCAAAAAGAGATAGATCGGTACCAGAAATACAGCCGTCAATACTGATGCCGCACTGGCCAGCCCCCTTCTCAACGAGTCCACATTATCCCTGAACAGGGCAATCAGGCGATCTTCCAGACTATTGAACTCAATCAACATCTCCATTCCGAACCAGGTCGAGAGGAGTGTTTCAGTTTCGTCCAGGAGCTCACGAAATCGCTGCTCAATCAGATCGAGATCTTCGACAAACTCCAGAATCTGCGTATAGAAAAGAAATCCGATCCCCACGAGAATCAGCCCGACCCCCAAAATCACAAAAAGGGCCGACAAGACCCGCGGAATCCGGTATCGCTCCAGCCAGTTACAGAGAGGACTCAACAGGATCGCAAAAAAGATGGCAAACAAAAGAGGCAGGAGCACACTCTTGGCCAGTATCATGCTGTAAACAGTCAACATGATCGCGATCAACACAACCGTATAGGTCACATACCATTTCTCTTTGTATAGCATTGGGTAGCAGTTCGGGCCGTTAGAGGCTACTGACTAATCACCAAACATCTCTTCGTAATCCGCAATTGCAGCATTCACAACTTCAGGCGGATTTTCGCCTACTTCAAGCCCATGCCACGGGTGAGGACGCCATCGATAAAAAGGGTTCGGAAAGTTCACTTCTCGGTTCACTCCGGTTTCAACATTGCAGGTTACATACCCTGTCAATGATAACCGTTTTACCATAAAAATGCTTGGCGGAATCGCATCAGAATGCTTACGACTCCATGACTGCGTTCAGCTTTTCAAGATTGTCCTGAACTCTCAATGCCTGGATCACTTCCCCCACATCTCCCTTCAGAATTGCATCCAGATTGTAGAGTGTCAGGTTGATCCGGTGATCTGTCAACCGCCCCTGGGGAAAGTTATAGGTTCGGATTTTGGCACTGCGATCTCCTGTAGAAACCTGGCTTTTCCGTTCGGCCGCCCGTGCCGAACGCTGCTCTTCAAGCTGAATATCATAGAGCCGGGAACGAAGCATGGAGAGCGCCTTGTCCTTATTTTTATGCTGTGATCGCTCCTCCTGACACTCCACCACCAGCCCGGTCGGCTCATGCGTCAATCGAATTGCGGAATCGGTTTTGTTCACGTGCTGACCACCCGCCCCGCTGGAGCGAAACGTATCCACCCTGATGTCCGACATATCCAGATGTACATCGACCTCTTCTGCTTCGGGAAGGACTGCAACCGTTGCCGCAGAGGTATGGACACGTCCCTGTGACTCGGTTTCAGGGACACGCTGAACCCTGTGGACACCACTCTCGTACTTCATCTCACCGTATACGTTTTCTCCCTTCAGGCCAAAAACAATCTCTTTGAACCCTCCCATGTCTCCTTCATGAACGGTAAGCATCTCCATTTTCCACCCCTTTGTATCTGCATAGCGTCGATACATCTCAAAAAGATCTCCGGCAAACAGGGCCGCTTCGTCCCCGCCTGTCCCGGAACGGATCTCCACAATACAGTTACGGGAATCTTCCGGGTCCTTCGGAATCAGCTTGAACTTCAACGCCTCCTCGAGCTCCTGAAGCTCCTGCTTCATCTCCTTGCTCTCTTCCCGCGCCATCTCCGCCAATTCAGGGTCCACTCCCGATTCGATCAGTCCGCGATTGCCCTCCAGGTTCTTCCGAAGTTCCTTCCATCGCGCAAAATCTTCTACAAGTTCCTTCAGGCGGGTATGTTCGATCGTCAGCTCGCGATACTCGTCCGGCCGGTCATAGATCGACGGATCGGCCATCGCCTGCATCAGCTCCTCGTACCGTTCCCTGACCTGCTCCAGTTTTGCTTCAATATCCATAATTTCCGATTCGGTTCATCCCGAAAGATAGAAAAACCACAACGTAAAGCAGAAGAAGAACCGTAAAAAAAGTCGGGTGAGGAAAGCGACAGCTGAAATTTGTACCTTTCCACTGATCTGTTCCAAAGACGACCTGCGGAACACTGCAAATGAGATTATTTGAACCCAAACCTGACAATACCAACGTGTCCAATCCGCTGCGAGCCGATTTCAAACTTGGATTTCTGGGAGCCGGCCAATTGGCCAGAATGACCGCTCTTCAGGCTTTTCGATACGGAATTCAGGTCCGGGTTTTCTCGGACCGGCAAGAGACCGAACCCGTCCAGCTGATCACTCCCCACAGTACAACCGGCTCGTTCGGCCATGTCGAACAGATGGTCGAATTTGCAGCAGGCTGCGATGTAGTAACACTGGAAAACGAGTTTATCGACTCCGAAATTCTCCGACAGGTACAGTCGCAAAGCGGCACCCCCATCCACCCCTCTCCGGAGTGTTTTGCCCGAATCGAAAACAAACGGATCGAAAAAGAGACCTTTGAATCTGCCGGAATCCCGGTGGCCCCCTGGCGGGTAATCGCCCATCCCGACGATCTTGAAGATTTCGGCCGGGAACACAGCTGGCCCTTTCTGCTGAAATCGTCCAAGGGAGGATATGACGGATACGGAAACAAAACCGTCAGAACACCGGAAGACGCCCTCGAGGCGTTTCGGGTACTCGGAGGCAGCGATGGCCACGAAATTCTGGCCGAGGCATTCGTAGAGTTCACCCATGAACTGGCTGTACAAGTCGCACAAAACCAGAGCGGCAGCGCGGTATATCCCTGCTGCGAAACTGTCCAGGAGAACCATATATGTGTCGCAGTCCGGACACCGGCTCCTGTCTCCGACGAGATTCAAAAACGTGCGCAGGAGATGGCGGTTGCCGCGGCAAAAGCGATCGACGGAACCGGGATTTTTGCATTTGAACTCTTTTTGAAACCGGACGGCAGCCTTGTATTGAACGAATCGGCTCCCCGTCCGCACAATTCCGGCCACTACACCATCGAAGGGTGTATTACATCTCAGTTCGAGAATCACTTGCGTGCCGTTCTCGGCCTTCCGCTCGGGCCCACGGACCTTCGGACGCCGGCTGTGGTCATGGCCAACCTGCTGGGTACTCATAACCGGCCGGCCGAGGTAGAAGCTCCTCCGGAGGTTCTCTCGTCCAGAGACACACATCTTCATGTCTATGGAAAACTTCATAGCAAGACAGGCCGGAAAATGGGCCATCTCACGCTGCTTGGGGATGAACCGGAACAACTGTACAAAAAGGCACGACAAATGGCCGACACCATACGCATATGACAAGGATCCGGATTGCCGGCCGTTAACTTGGCCGGTGTACACCAAGCAGGATAAGTACCCGAACAAACGTAACCGCAATCACAAGACACCAAAAGAAAAATGGCTGACAAACCGATCGTCGGGCTCGTCATGGGAAGTGACAGTGACTGGCCTACCATGAAAGAGGCAGCAGAGCTGCTGGATCAGTTCCGTGTACCCTATGAGAAGAGAGTCGTATCTGCCCACAGAACGCCGGACGATATGGCCGAATACGGACGTTCGGCCAGAGCCCGGGGGCTCAAACTGATTATTGCCGGAGCGGGTGGAGCCGCTCATCTGCCGGGTATGCTGGCCAGTCATACCACTCTTCCGGTCATCGGTGTACCGATCAAGACCAGCACACTGAGCGGGCTGGACAGCCTCTACTCCATCGTACAGATGCCGAATGGCATCCCCGTGGCAACTGTTGCCATCGGAAAAGCACAGAATGCCGGGTTGCTGAGCGTCCGGATGCTCTCCATATCCGATTCCGGTCTGGCAGAAAGACTCGGCCGATACCATCAGAATCTTGCCGAAGAGTCTCGAAAAAAGAGCCGGAATCTGACCTGATTACCGGAATATTTTTTGCCCGGCTACGTTCACTGTTGTGAACAGAGTACCTCACACAAATGAATCGACAGAACAGCCGAATGAGGGGAGACAGGTCGAACCGGCACACCTTGCACCACCGGGTACGAAATCTGTTCAGGTAAAGATATCCTTGATTTTCGAAAAGAACCCTTTCTCTCTCTCACCTGCATTCTCTATGGAAAAACGCCCTCCTTCCCGCAACGCCTCCACATGTTCTTTCTCCTTTTCAGTAAGTTTGTCGGGAATAAATACATTGACGCGAATGTACTGATCACCGGTACCACTGTTATTGAGCCCCTCAATACCACGTCCTTTCATACGTAACAGACGGCCGGGCTGGGTTCCCGGCTCAATCTTGATCTTCGCTTTCCCTTTCAGGGTAGGCACCTCTCTCTCCGTTCCCAGAATGGCATTAGGAACACTCAACAGCAGGTCATAGTAAATGTCGTTTTCATCACGCTGAAAATATTTATGCTCCAGCTCTTCAATCAGAACGATCAAATCTCCGGCGGGGCCTCCCCTCATTCCTGCATTTCCCTTGCTTCGAAGTGTGAGGTAATTGCCGTCGGTCACTCCGGAGGGGATACCAATTTTCACCTTCTCTTCCCCCCTGACCCGGCCTTCTCCGCCGCACTCCTTGCAACGATTCCGAATAATCCGTCCCTCTCCACGACAATCCGGGCAGGGCTGAACATTCACAAACTGGCCGAACATGGTTCTGGAGACCTGCCGAACCTCTCCCATTCCATTACACGTAGAACAAGTTTCAAAATCTTCTTCGGTTTCTGCACCGGTTCCATCACAGGAACTGCAGGTAATCTGCTTCTTGACCTTCAGCGTTTTTTCCACCCCGAAAGCGATCTCTTCAAGCGTCAGACCGACCTCCAATTTCATATCGCTGCCCGGCCGGCCGGTTTCTCCCCGGCGCCGGCTTCGGCCGCCGGATCCAAAAGGATCCCCTCCAAAGACATCGCCGCCGAAAATATCACTGAACCGACTGAAAATATCATCAAAACTGATATTCTCGAAATCGGCTCCGCCACCAAAGCCGCCGTTTCCGCTCACCCCGGCGTGGCCAAACTGATCATAGCGTTGACGTTTCTGTGGGTCTCGCAGAACATCATACGCCTCCGACGCCTGCTTGAACTTTCGGGCAGCCTCTTCGTCCCCCTTGTTTCTGTCGGGGTGGAACTTCATTGCCATTTTGCGATAGGCTTTCTTAAGCTTTTTCTCGCTGGCGTTTTTTCCGACTCCAAGTACTTCGTAGTAGTCTCGTTTGGACATGGTTCAGGATCCGCTTCTATTCACTTACAATTACTTTTGCGTATCGAATCGTACGATCACCGATTCTGTACCCGCTCTCCAGCACTTCCAGAACCGTATCACTCTCTACCTCCTCATCTTCCACTTTCTTTCGCATCAGGGCATCGTGCAGATCTACATTGAACGGCACACCCGTCTCATCGATACGCTCGACTTTGTACCGCTTCAGTGCTTCTTCAAACTTGTCCGCCACCAGCTTGATTCCATCCAGGACCCCTCTCAAACGTTCATCATCAAGGCTGTCGGCCGCCTGCAGGGTACGTTTCAGGTCGTCATTGACCGGAAGGAACTGCTCCACGGATTCTGCATGAGCCTGTTCAAAAATGGCCGCCCGTTCGCGCTGAACGCGCTTCTTTACATTCTCCAGCTCGGCCGCACGCCGCAGATTGGACTCCTGAAGTTCTTCGACCCGCTGCTCCAGCTCTTCAATCCGTTGCTGCTGATCCAGCAACAGTTGATCGTCGGAATCGGATACAACGCCACCACGGCCCTCACCGGGCGCCTCACTCTCATGTGCACTCCCTTCCGCAGAACGGCGTTCATCCCCCGCAGTTTCCCTGTTCTTCAATGTCTCTTCATTCATGGATTCACTACTCATCTGATTTCGCTTCATCTCAATTCCGATTGTTAGACTGCAAATAACATGCCATGCACCCTCTCTCCAGCGATGCTGACAATCTTTCGGGCCTTCCCGGTGACGATTCGTGGCAGATCGGCACACCTGCCGAAGATACCGGAATCCCCGTCAGGACTCCCCTTCATAGAAGAGTTCAATCATGTTGCCGTCCGGGTCGGAGATAAACAGAAAGCGCCCTTTTTTCCGATTGGCCGGACCACTGAGAATCGTTACCTCCTTTTCACGGAAATAGCCGGCCATCCGGTCGACCTGTTCCGGACTCTCCAGGTAGAACCCGATATGATCTACCCGAAAATCCCTGGAGTTGGGGTCATAACTGGTCTCTGCCTCTACGATAACCAGTGTATCCTCCTTTCCGATTCGATAGACACACATACTTTTGCCCATCTTTCGAATTTTTTCGAATCCGAGAATATCTCCATAAAACTCCTCGGCACGGCCGATATCGTTCACCCGTATGGTAATATGATTGATTCCGTTCGGCTTAAAATCGGTCATGAAGTACGCCTGTTGATTTGCAATTGGTTCAGAAACTACGAGTTTTTGATCTTATCTTTGAATCGATTTTATCAATTTACATGATAATGGCAATCCAATCGATCCCCGTGTCTGTACTCTATCTGGTCGCTACACCCATTGGAAATCTGGACGATTTCTCCCACCGTGCCATTGAGATACTGAAAAACGCAGACCGAATCGCCTGTGAAGACACAAGGACCTCGTCCAGGCTGTTAAAACAGTACGACATCCGTAAACCGCTCTTCTCTTTTCACCAACACAACGAACACCGAAAAGTGGAGAATATCATGGAGATGCTGGACAATGGTGAGGTGGTTGCACTCATCAGCGATGCCGGCATGCCCGGAATTTCAGACCCCGGCTTCCTCGCCGTCCGGGCAGCACATCAGCGCGGCCACACCGTACAGACGATACCGGGGCCGGACGCCTGTACCACCGCACTTGTCACCAGCGGCCTGCCCAGCGACCGTTACCTCTTCGAGGGTTTCCTGCCGCCCAAAAAAGGACGGCAAACCCGCCTGCAGGAGATCGCCGAACGAGACGTGACCACCGTACTCTATGAGAGCCCGCACAGGCTGCTCAAGCTGCTCGATGAATTGTTGGAGCATGCAGGGCCGGATCGTCTCGCTTGCGTTGCCAAGGAGCTGACCAAGACCTTCGAAGAGACAGACCGGGCCCCTCTCGGGGAGCTGCAGGCCCGCTGGCATCAGCGGGAGTCGATCAAGGGGGAGTATGTCGTGATCGTATCAGGAAAAACCTATAGCGAATGAACACAGTGCCTCATGCCATTCCGACACGTCCCTGGCTGGAGTCTCTGACAGCAGGCCTGCTTCTGGGACTCTCGTTTCCCCCGGCAGATCTTCCGGTCCTGCAGTTTCCTGCATTTCTGATCCTTTTTCGCCTCGCTCTGGCAGCCCGCGACTGGCGACAATATGTGAGCTGGCTCTGGCCCGCACTTCTGACCTGGAACCTGGCCACCACCTACTGGCTCATGCTGGCAACCCTTCCGGGCGGCCTGGCCGCCATAGCAGCCAACAGTCTGCTGATGTTGATTCCGCTCTGGTTCATCCGCCTGATCCTTCTGAAATCGCCCTCACCCTGGCTGGCTGCACTCTGCAGCGGAGCCATCTGGACCAGCTACGAATTTGCCCATCACAACTGGGACCTCGCCTGGCCCTGGCTGACCCTCGGGAACGGGTGGTCCAACCTGCCCGACCTCGTTCAGTATATCTCCGCAACCGGGCATCTCGCCATCAGTTTCTGGGTTATCGCCTCCTCTGTCATGCTCTGGAACGCCCTCCAACTGCAGGAGAGACGTGCCTTTCTGCATGCACTCGCCCTGCTCGTTCTCTTTCCCGGACTCTCCATCCTGGCCCGGGAGGAGTGGGAAGAGCAGCCGTCCGGAGAGATTGATGTGGTGGTGGTTCAGCCCAACATCGACTCCTACCTCCCCAACGGAGGCTATGATGGAGTCGATAAAATCGTGGACATCCTGCTCACACTGAGCGATTCGGCCAGAAGTGCAGAAACCGACCTGATTGTCTGGCCGGAGAACGCGATCGACACAACGATTCCCCGCGAAAACCGGTTCAACGTGAGGCTCACCGACTCTCTTCGCAACTGGCAGGCAGATCTGATTACCGGAGCCGGATTCATGGATCGCTATGAGGAGTCGCCTCCGCCGCCGATCGTTCGGTATGGCCGGGACGGACAGCCCTACAACATCTACAATGCAGCTCTGCACTACAGGCCTGAAAGACTCGCCGGTATCTACAAGAAAGGGAAACTGGTACCCATCGTGGAGCGGCTCCCTTTTGCCGAAGTACTGCAGAGGCTCGACCCGTTCAGCTGGATCGACTGGAGCAGCATTGCCGGATACGGAAAAGGGACGGCTGCCAATACTTTTCCGGTCGGAGAGACAGCCACCCCGGCTCTGGTCTGCTACGATTCGGTCTTTCCGGGCTGGGTACGCCAGTTTGTGCGCAATGGCGCCGGATTTCTGACCATCATCACCAACGATGGCTGGTGGGGGGATACAAGCGGACACGCCCAGCACTTCTCCTATGCCCGCCTGCGGTCCATAGAAATGCGCCAGTGGGTTGTCCGTAGTGCCAACAACGGCATTTCGGGAATCATCACACCGAAAGGCCGGATCGTTGCCAGAACCGACTACTGGACCCGGACTGCCTTTTCACACACCATCCATCCCACGGAAACACCGAGCCTCTTTGTCCGGTACGGAAATTGGTTCAACTGGCTGATGGTACTCACCACTGCAGCCTCTCTTCTCTTTCTGTACCGAAAAAACAGTTTCTCCAGCAGAACAGAACCAGACGAATAGCCCCGGAAGGGTTGAACCGGAACGAGACTGTGTCGGATAAACTGCTCCCGGCCCTCCTCAACTCTTACAGGCCTCCGTCGAATGAACGTGGAATGGCAGAAACCGGCCTCTGTCAGACCGAGCGGAAATTGATTCGAATACTGAACCGGAAATCGTGTGTCGTACGCCGGAACGTACTGGACGATTTCGGCAGCGTGTGGCTAAAGGCGTACTCGAAATTTGCCTGAACCCGACTGGAAAAGCGATATCCCAGTATCGTCGAAGCATTCACGCGGGTCTGGCCCGACGGCGACCGGGGGTTAACCCGATAGACGGACGGATCCCGTTCAATGAACTCATGGCCTTCGGAGAACGCATTGGAGATATCCGAATCGAGCAAAAATCGTTGCTCCGTATCCTCAATCAGATTCCCGGCCAGAGTGACATCCAGATTGTTATTCAACGGACGGAAAAAAGGCAGTTTGAAGTGCCGGATGGTGTAGGTAACCGAAGTCGTCAGCCCCCTGGAGGTCCGTTCGGTCACCTGAACATTGGAAAGGGCCATACTGGTCATGCGGCTCACCTCATACCCGATCCGGGTCCGTAAATTGCGATCCCAGGTAATGGAGAGTTGCACAAGAGGCGCAAACCGACGCTCCACATTCACCGAAGTCGGCTCAAATTCCGAACGCTCGTCCGAAACGACATACGACCCGATCCGACGAGGAGAAAGTTCTCCCGGATTGCTGTTAAATCCCCATCCCAATCGGTACCGTCCTGTGTAGGCGTGTGTAATCGACGCCCCCTGCATATAGGATCCAATCACCGGTATCAACTCCTCGATCCCCATCCAGTTGATCCGCCAGCCGGGCATGGGAAATGGCATGAACCCTTTCCCGCCTACTGTACTCTCCCCGCCAAGATAGGCCGACCGGAAATCTTCCTGCAGCGTCAACCGGTTCATCAGTAACCGGCCATCCGCTCGCCCGATGGAATCCGCATCCGCTACAATTCCGTCGAAACCGGTCTGTACCTGCCGTTCGAACAGATCGCGATACCCCGGCCCGAATGCCCAGACACTCGATCCCATATTGCCCGAAGCTCCACTCACCGTCTGTATCTCCCCCCCCGAAAACGAGACAGACTCCGTAGTTCGCTCATCCCAGTTGGCCTCCCAGGTCAAATCTACAGAAACATTCCTGAACGGCTGAAACCGGGCCCGAAATGTCAACTGATCCGAATAACTGTTATTTATCGGAAATTGAACAATTCGTTCAGAATCCGGATTGCCGACCAACCGGTCCAACCCCAAGCGCTCGTCAAATCCCGTTCGGTAGAGAAACGACGGAGAGCTGCCGGGGCCGCTTCCGAACTGGTCAAAAAAACCGGAGCCACCGGAATAGCCCGCCTGAGAGCCGGTTTTTGAGTCGTTGTACCCCACCTCAAAACTCTGCAGACTCACCAGGCCAAGCAACGTTCGCCGCCCGGCAGACGCCAACCTCTCACCAAATCCAAACCCCTCTCCTTCCACTCCATTCCCGTTTTCTACAGATTCCTGACGGGTTGAACCGGCCCGCTCCTCTGCCTCACGCACACCGTCGAACAGGCCCAGTCGCTCCAGTAAGCGTTCGGTCTCCAGGCGAAGAGTATGATCCATCCGGAAGGAGTTGGCCACACGAGCGCCGAGATCGGACCCATAGGGCGCATTCTCCCAACGAAACCCACCACCATAACGAAAGGAATAGGTAACCCAGTCCATCGAACCTATTCTGTCAATTCTCGGCTGCCAGGCCGCCGTATAACTCTCCTGATAGGTCGAACGCCGCGGACGGATCCGGTCATCTGTCAACAGATCCTCCAGGACCCGTAACGTCGGCCGGACCTCATACGCTGTACTGTCCGGCCCGCTGAACACCCCCCCCCGTTGTGAGATCCGGTTCAGGTCAAATCCGCCATCCGCCTGAAACGTTGTCGTGAGCGATCGCAGCAGATTGTACCCAAATCCGAATGAAGTCTGATAGCCGAAATTGTGCGTCTGCTGGAGAGATTCAGCTTCCTGGCTCAAGTCGTAATTTCTCCGGCGACGCTCTTCATACATACGATTCATCCGGATCGAGGCGGAGACCTGATTGGGCATAAGCCCGACAGAGAGTCCGGAGAGTAAACCGGCAACCGGAACCCCCTCCATAAATCCGAGAGGGGTTACAAAACGAGCTTCCCGAAAACTGTGACTGTACCGCAACGATGTATTGAAATTCCAGCTGTCCTGAAACTGGTGCTGCGGATTCCGCGAGTCTGTTGTATTGTAGACGTAGCTGAAGGTAGTATTATCGAGAGTATAGCGAGCCAGCCAGCCGTCAGAGTTTCTCTTCGAGAGATTGGAGAGATTCAGTGAGTAGAACTCCGAATAGGTCTGGATATCGAATATCCGCTGGCGGATCATCTCTTCCTGCACTTCCGGACTCAGATCCTCTCTGGATCGGACTGCCTGCCTGAAATCGTCCAAACGGATATCACCTTCATTGGGCAGATACCGGGGAGTCAGTGTCGACCGGCGGGTTGTAAAACTGACCGGAATGGACCAGCCGTATCGTTCCGGCAGAAAACGATCCAGATAGAGCGTTGTATTCAGGTCCCAGGCAATCTGATCGGACATACGGCGGTTTCCCAGCCGCGAATTGAGAGAGCCGAACCCGTCCGTCTGTTGTTCAATACTGGTAGTAAGCATCACCACGTCGGCCAGTTGAAGTGACGTTTTGGCGTTAGCCGCCCACCCTGTCTGATTGTCAAAGCCGGATACCCGTAACTCGTTCATCCAGAACTGTGCATGCAGAGACGGGACTCCGGGACCGGACGGATTTTCCGGGTCAAACGGGTTTCGGATTCCCATCCCGATCTCGTTGACCCGGTCCAGAGACGGATTCCCCTTCACGGCAATCACCGCCCCCGGTACAGCCTCCTCCAGAAGATCGGATCGCTCATACCGATCCGACAGATCCCCGGAGGCCTGGTCCCGTAGCTGCTTCAGCTGATTGAATGCCTGCAGCAAAATATTCATACTGTTCTCTTCATAGAGCCAGACCTGTTCGGCCTCCAGCTCCATCCGGCCGCTCTCCACAGGATCGTACGACTGCCACGGGTAGTCCACATCACTGGGCGATACCGGCTGTCGGTACTCATAGTAGCTATTCTCCAGGTCGTTCCCGAACCGCATCACCAGCTCGGCATCTCCCCTGCGGTCGAACCCTTCCCCATGGACAAACATCCTCAAATTGGAATAGTGCAGAAGGTTCAGCCCGCCCGGAAAATTTCGGCGGACCAGTTGCACACCGCCGGGGCCGAGCCCATCTGCCTCCAGTACAATCGACTGCTCATTCTGCAGAGACTGCAGCTGGCTTCCCCGATTCTGGGCCCGAATCCCCCCTCTTGGCTGCCGATAAGGCACCGGCCTCCGGTTCGAGTTCTCTTCAATATTAAGGGTAGTAACATTGAAATCCGCTCCCGGATCGCTCTGTCTATTGATCGTTTCGGCCTTTTGCCACTGGCTCCCGATAAAGTCCAGTGTGGCAAAGCGGAGTGTAAACGGCTCTTCATACCCCGACATCCAGATACGGATATAGGAGATATTCTGAAAATCGGAAATATCGCCCACTTGCCGGACAAACTCGTCCAGGGGAATTCGCACCTGATACCAGCGCTGATCCGGACGTGGGCCCGTCACGCGATCCACAATGTAGTTGTGTTCCGGATCTCCCGGGTTAAACTCCATTTCGTATTGGAAATAGGCGTTATCCAGTTCGATCCGCCCCGGATTCACCAGCCCTTCCGTATTAGGCCGGTTGGTTACCGCCCGGCGATCGGACTGATCGATTGGTGTATTCCCCTCATAATAGCCCAGCATCCTGTGGAAGCGCTCGTGCAGTGGAAGCCCCTCAAGCTCCTCTTCACCGTAAAAACGGTATTGGTCGTTAGACGGGTCACTGTTTATCGCCAGAATCTCCTCGCTGTCTTCGTCATAGACCGTTCGCATCGCCTCTACAAAATCAGAAAAGACAACCCGTTCGCTCCGCCCTCCAACTCCGTCCGTAGCCGGCAGGCCGTCCAGACCAACATCCTCCAGATGCCGGTTCGATGTAGAAAACTGGCCTTCGGGCGGCGGCTGGCTCGACGGAATGTAGGAGCGTGGATTTCCCGCCCGGTCGGGAATCAACTGTTCCGGATTGGTTGCCAACCCGTCCTCACTATTCAGCTTGGCATTCGGTACTACATCCTCGGAGATGGTTCCGATATCCACATAGATCGTCCCTTCATAGGACTCCAGCTCCGTCGGCGACGGCTCCCGGCCGCCGGTCAGGAGCGGCTGAACCCAGAACTCCAGGAACTCAATGTTGTTCTGACTGAAATCTTCCTGCCCGGACGGCAGTACCGTCGTCATCCCGCCCCAGGTTCGCTCCGGAGTCTCCTCCAGAAGCTCTCGAAGCTGCCGGTTATAATTGTACGGTCCCCTCTCTCCCGGGTTGAACCAGACATCCATCGTGGTAATAAACTCCTCCTGTGGATTTTCGGTCTGCCGGCCCGGGAACACATCTTCTACCCGGACCTGCTGGGACTCAGGCGTATAGTCCACTCCATCCAGAATGGATGTAATGTTGCGAGGTATCGAATACCAGGCAAACGCGGAGCGCAAATCGGCCCGGTCGGCCTGTACATCCAGCGGAGAAGATCCCGGCACCTGGAGGTTCTCTTCGAACCAGACCTCATCCGCTTCGTAGCCCGGAATCGCTGCCGGTACCGCAGCCAGATTCCATCGGATCGGATTCATCAAATTGATCCGGACGCTGGACCCTTCAAAATCGTCCACAAACGAAACCCCCTCCTCTTCGTCCGGATAGAGCTCATTGTTATCGATTGCCCGCCGAACAGCACGAGTCTGCGAAACTCCGGGCAGCAGCTGGGCGAACTCACCGCTAAAGGTTACTCCAGACCGTTCTCTCGTGGAAAGAACCGGAAGTGCATCCAGCCAGTCCGTCAAAAAGGGGAGCTCCAGGTCCATGCTGGTATCGAGCCCCAGCATCATATTGTTAATCGGTTCGTCCCCGATTCTTATCTTGTCGTCCAGGGGCCGCTCCATATACCGAAACCAGGTTCCCCCGACCGACATTCCACGGGACAGCTGATACTCCGCACGAACCCCCGTAAACGTCTTCTGCTCAATAGATGTCAGTGCCTGATTCTCATACTCGATCCGAATCTCCTGTCCAGACGCCGTATACCGATCATTTAGAATTGTAATGCTCCCGAAACTGTAATCGACCTGATAGTCCACCCCCTCCTGCAGCTCCATGCCGTTGGCATAAACCCGAACCGACCCCTCGACCAGAGCAAAATCGAGTGTAAAATTCTCCTGTGCGCCTCCGCGAACCGTCCCGGACATCCGGTAAAAGCTGTTGGCTGACACTCGCTCGGCATTCCGCTGCTGTTCGTTGTAAAGTTCGTTATAGACCAACTGGTCGATCTCCTCCTCAAGTACTCCCCCCTCCCGAAGTAGCTGCTCCAGGCGGTCTCCGAACGGCTCCAGCCAGGGAAAAATCACCCGGCCGAAAACAGCATCCAGCGTCCCGGTCCCGAAATCGACCCGATTGTCCGGCTCCAGCCCGCCCTGGCTGTCGACCCGGTCCAGTCCGAGATCTTCCAACAGCGTCGTACTGCGGGCCGGCAACCGGTTCTGAGCCACATTTCCCTCCGTAAAGAGTAGTTCCAGTTCCACATTCTCCTGACGCAGATCAGAAACCCCGAGAGAGTACACATTCCGCATTGTCAGGGGGAACGTACGGTGATCCGTAGAGAGATTCCGCGGACGAAGCATCTTCAAAAAGATACGCTCGGTTCCACCCTGGGCCATATCCCCCACAGAGACCGTCTGCCCGTCGCTACCCTGGTATGTAAAAGAAACAGCGAGTACTTCTCTCGAGCTCAGCGACTGGCTGAGGGAGATGAACCCGCTCACCCGATCCACCGTATAGTCTTCCCCCTCACGAAGAGGCCGGAAATATCCCTCTTCGTAGTTCCGCGAATCCGAGAGGCCCAGATCAGATGCGGTAATACCCACCGACGGATCCCTGAGAGGCTGTAGCTGCTGTTCATCAAACGGGTCCAGCTGATTATCCGGAGGGCTGTAACTTCCGTCCGGATTCTCTACAACACCATAATCGGATAGAGCCACCGCCAGGCGAGCCCCCTCCTCGGCCTGAACCTGATCGGTCAATACCCAGACATTGATTTCGGCAAAAGGCAATGTCTGAATCCTCTGCTGCGGGTCGGACATGCTAAGTTCAAACTCCTGCCGGGTATAAAAATCGAGAAAAAAGTGGCGGTGGTTCTGATAATCCGCCGGATGGAGACTGATCTGCTGCTCCTGCTCTCCACCGATGATGGTCTCTACATTGCTCTCCCCTTTCTGCTGAGAGAGAACCGAAGTGAGTCGGAATGACCCCAATTCTGCCGCCGACCGGATCCCGAACAGGGATTCAGACCCCCGAATCAGGGAATTGCCCGTCTGCATGGAGACATTTCCCATCTCCACTTCCTTCAGAATCTCGTCTTCGTACCCCTGATAGGAGATATACAAAAGGTTCTGATAGTCAAATGTTCGTTCGGTATCCCAGTCGGTCCGAATCGTCAGTTTGTCGCCAATCGTACCCTGAATATTGAGCTGTAGATTCTGATCAAAGCGGGGGTCTATCCGGGTCTGCTGGTCTGGTGGCAGCGAAGGGTCGGCTACATGCTGGACGGACACCCCTGCATTCATGTTGGCCATCCCGTTGACCCGGAGATTGATCTCCGGCCTGCCGAAAATGGTGGTAAAAGCCGACTCCCGACCACCCGGAACATCAAATCGAAAATCGAGCAGACTGGCCCCTGTTCCATCCTGCCGGGACGCTTCCCGGATCATCCCGGCCCAGTTCTCTCTCATCTGTGCCCTCCTGGCCTCATCTGCATACTGGCGAAACGTATAGAGACCCGGAAGGCCGGTCTCTCTGCCATCGAATGAGCGCACAGCAAGGTAGTTCCCTCCCGGCAGACGGCGCACCGTAACCTCCTCTCCCGGCAGGGCGATGTAATAGAGCCGCGGGTACGACCGCATCCAGGGACGGGCCACCCCGCCGCCTCGATATGGAAGTCGGAACGTCTGTTGAAACACAGAATCGGCCGGTTGCGACTCAGGAAACTGTTCCAGCGGTTCGGACCAGTGAATCGGAAACAAAGGATTCAATGTGTCTCCGTATTCAGAAGGGATCTGAATGGATGCCGTATCAGGTGAGGTCACAGAATCCCATTCCGGTGATTCAATTGTCTCTGCGGTATCCAGCAGCGCCGACAGGCCGGATGGTTCAGGATGTAAAGTTTCAGAAAGGCCGGACAATGGTTCGTACACGGGAAAGTCATATGCCGCTGTCGATACCACAGAATTCTTCTCAGTCACGTCGGGCCCGGACAGAACCCTCCCATGGTTCGATCTCTCTGCCAAATAAAGTATTGGACAGCTCAGAACGAGGAGCAGAAAAAAACTTGTACGACCTGTTGTATGAACCACAGAATACCCTTCATGGTCCGGTATACAGATTCGGGCTCAGGCAGCTTCCCGCCTTGTCAAAAGCCGGTACTGCCGGCCCGATTTCCCGAACTGTTTACGGATGATCGATCACAGTACATCGAAATCGTTCCCGGATAATTGTCGTAACGTTTGGTTCGATAGGCTCTGAAACAGTTCTGGTGACAAATTCACTATGGGGTAATCTCCATCAGGGATAATAAAATATTCTTACATTTGTTGAAAGGTTCCCTTCACCCGGCCAGAAATGATCGGGACGGAAAGATTGACCGAACGGTTTACAATGTTCAGACAGGAGTGCAATCTTCATGAGGCTTAACCGACTACAAAAAGAACTGCTGAAGAGGCACGTGGGGCCGTTTTTCTTCTGCTTCTTTACCATCATGTTTATCCTGCTCATGCAGTTCCTCATTCTCTATGTGGATCAACTGGTTGGCAAAGGACTGGACATGACGATCGTCATCGAGCTGATCCTCAGCAACCTGGCCTACATGGTGGTTCTGGCGGTTCCCATGGCCGTTCTGGTCTCCACACTGATTGCCTTCGGCCAATTTGCCGAGTGGAATGAACTGACTGCTCTCAAAGCCGCAGGGGTTAACCCCTTCTCCCTCATGAAGCCACTCCTGGCCGTTTCAATTCTGCTCTTTATCGGCCTCTCCTACTTTTCCAATAACATCCTCCCCGAGGCCAATCACAAGGCCCGCTCTCTTTTCATCGATATCCGGATGCAGAAACCGGCGTTTGATCTGGAACCCGGAATCTTCTACAACGACATTGAAGGATACACATTTCTGGTCCAGCATATACCAGCCAACTCCGACACTCTCTACGACATCACCCTCTTTCAGGAGGGCACCAGAGGCCGTGATCAGACATTTATCAAAGCCGAAAAAGGATGGCTCGAAAGCCCGGACGATATCACCCTCTCCCTTTTCCTGCTCAATGGAACGACAATTAATCAATCCACCAGCGGATCGAGTAACCAGAGAACCGTCGAACGATCCCGTTTCCGTAAATACCGCGTCAGCTTCGACCTGTCGGATATGGTCTTCTCCCCGACCAATCCCGAACAGCGCGGCAGAAACGACCGGACCATGAGCTCCCGTGCCATGATGGCTGTCCTCGATACACTCAAGGCCGAGCAGGAGAATCAACTGCAGGAATTTACCGACCGGAGCCAGAACCGGATTATGCCGGAGCGGGATCTTTCGGAATTGCAACCGATACAGGTCCGGTTCGGACCGGTAGATTCTCTATGGAGTTATGACTCCCGGTTTTTTATTCTCAATCAGATGAGCAGTGCCGAAGAACAAACACAGGTGCTTACACAGGCCACCTCCACGATATCCGACATTCGCAACGAGACGGAAACGCTCCATGAGAGTGTTCGATGGAGGGACACCCGGATCGCCGAATACCTGGTGGAGATCCACAAAAAGTTCTCGATCCCGTTTGCCTGCATCCTGTTTGTCCTGATCGGAGCCCCCATCGGGATGATGACCCGCAAAGGGAATATCGGCTTTGCCGCCATTATCAGCGCCGTCCTGCTCACCCTCTACTTCATGGCAATCATCCAGGGAGAAAAGTGGGCCGACCGGCTCCTGCTCACACCCTTTACAGGAATGTGGGGCATTAACATACTTATGGGGGTCACCGGCATCCTTCTCACACTCCACGTTAGCACCTCCCTTCGCCTCAGCCCCACCCGGAGGAATTCATGAAACGACTGGACCGATACATCTTCCTGCGTCTGCTGACCATCACAGTGTTTGTGATCACCGTGCTGATCTGCATCTTTATTTTGATCGATTTCTCGGAGAACAGTGACAACTTCGCTGACCAGGGAGCTCCTGCAGAACGCATCTGGAACGAATACTACCTGAACTACATACCGGAAATGATTCGGCTGGTCAGTCCGGTCGCTCTCTTCATCGCCT
>JBBDRX010000077.1:0-30846 GCA_040905245.1 Balneolaceae bacterium
AGCTCGAAGTCGCAGGTAATTTTGAGTGGAACGGCCTGGTGATTTTCGAGAATGCCTTTTCATTCAAAGGACGGGGAACTCCTGCAATCAATGGTTCCATGCTCATCGGCAACACGGACGATTATGACGGAGACCCGATCAACATCGATATTGGCGGCAATATCGAAATCAATTACGACTGCAGAACAGAGGATTACGCCCGGATGGCTGCCGCCATGGCTGTTGAACAGAACAAATATACCCGAGTCGTTACGACAGAGCATGCCAACTACAGTTACTGACCTCTCTCGGATCCGGAGGCACTCTTCAGTGCCTGGTGCCTGCATAGTACGTACTGTACAGAAAGATCATAGACGTAATCATATAACAAAAAAGATTGTTTCAGCTCATTTTCATATGACTACCGAAAGAGAGAGTTGAAAAATGCGGCTCTACAAAAGCATGGAGAGCGGATTCTCGAGCATACCCCGCAAGGTCTGCAGGAACTCCGCGGCTTTGGCGCCATCTACAACCCGGTGGTCACTTGACAGAGTCAGCTTCATCCGTTTTCCGGGAACCACCTCTCCATCTTTTACTACCGGCACATCCCGAATCGCACCAACAGCGAGAATTCCGGCATTGGGAGGGTTAATGATCGCCGTAAACTCTTCAATACCGAACATACCCAGATTACTGATCGTGAAGGTACTTCCTTCCATTTCGTCTGACTGCAGACTCTTTTCACGGGCCTTCGCGGCCAGCTCTCTCGTCTCTACAGAGATCTCTCTCAGGCTCTTTTGATCCGTGTGCCGAAGGACAGGGGTCATCAACCCTTCCTCAATCGCCACGGCAACCGCCACATGGACTTCACCGTGCATCTCCATTACATCTCCTTTCCAGGAACTATTGACGGCAGGGTGCCGGTGAAGCGCATGGGATACAGCCTTCACAACAATATCATTGAAGCTGATCTTGACATCACTGACTTCATTTAATGCGGACCGCGCCTCAATCGAACGCTCCATATCCACATCGATCGTTTCATAAAAGTGCGGGCTCGTAAACTTGCTTTCGCTCAAACGGCGGGCAATCGTTTTTCGCATCTGGGAAACCCGAACGGTCTCCGAACGTATGGTATCAAATGTCCGGGTTCTGCTGCCGGATTCCTGTTTGAAGGACTCGATATCTTTCTTCACGATACGGCCATCCGGGCCGCTGCCGTCTACCTGTTCAAGGGAAATCCCCTTCTCTTCAGCCATCCGCCGGGCCAGTGGAGAAGCCTTGATCCTGCCGTTTTGATCAGCCGGGTCAGGCTCAGCTGTTGATGTCGTGGCGTCCGCTTTCTCATGCTTTTCGGAGGCTTCATCCCCCTCCTTCGATGCACTTTTCTTCTCCGTACTTTCTGAGGATGTTTCATCAGCTGCCGGAGCGGAATCATTGGCTTCTGCAAGAATCGCTTCGATATCCTCACCCTTTTCACCAATCACAGCCATCAAACCACCGAGGGGTACATTCGCCCCCTCTTCCACCAGGATTTTCAAAATGGTTCCAGATTCAAAAACCTCAACTTCCATGGTCGCCTTGTCAGTTTCGACCTCGGCAATAACATCTCCGGAGCTGACCGTATCGCCCTCCTTAACATTCCACTTGGCAATGACACCTTCTTCCATGGTGTCACTCAGTTTCGGCATTTCAATCTTTTCGGCCATAATTGTTCAACTTAATTCTTGTGAGGGTTTACACGTCAACAGCCAGGCCATCCACAGACCGGCAGGATCCTGATAGATAGTATCAAGCAGAGCAGTAAAAATCTACCTCCGAAAGATAGTCCAAATACTCGTCTATTTGACGTACGTAACAGTTTCTACAGCATCAATTACATCTTTCGCATCCGGCAGCCAGAGGTCGAACAGATTTCTGGCAAATGGTGCATTCACGTCCGGCAGAGTGACACGTGCAACGGGGGCATCCAGATAATCAAATGCTTCCCGCTGAATCAGGAAGCCGGTTTCGGCAGCCACCCCACCGAAGGGATGGCCTTCATCCACGACCACACACCGATTGGTCTTTCGGACAGACCGCACAACGGCCTCGACATCGAACGGCTTGATGGTACGAAGATCGATCAGTTCTACATCAATTCCCTTCTTTTCCAACTCCTGAGAGGCTTTTTTAACAACGTGAACCATTTTTCCGTGGGTCACAATCGTTACATCCGAACCTTCCCGTTTCACTTTCGCCTTGCCAATCGGGATCAGATAATCCTCCTCATCCGATACCTCTCCCTTGAGTCCGTACATCTGCTCCGATTCCATGAAGATCACCGGGTTGTTATCCCGAATTGCAGATTTGAGCAGTCCCTTCGCATCATCGGGTTCCGATGGCTGAATCACTTTCAACCCTGGAAAATGAGCATACATTGAATCATACGCTACCGAGTGCGTGGCACCGAGCTGACCGGCCGATCCGTTGGGCCCGCGAAACACAATGGGCACATCCACCTGCCCCCCCAACATATACTTCACCTTGCTGGCGTGATTAATAATCTGATCGGTGGCCAGCAGCGCAAAGTTAAATGTCATAAACTCCACAATCGGCCGAAGTCCGTTCATAGCTGCTCCAACTCCAATACCGGCAAACCCGATTTCAGAGATGGGAGTATCGATCATACGTTTTAACCCGTACTTGTCGAGCAGGCCCTCCGTCGCCTTGTAAGCACCATTATACTCGGCAACCTCCTCACCCATCACAAAAATCTTTTCGTCGCGCGCCATCTCCTCATCGATCGCGTCGCGGATTGCTTCTCTGAATTGTAAAACAGCCATAATCTTGGTAAGAAATTAGGTTTGACTGACCTCACCGCCAGTCCGGTTCTCTTCTCAACTGTTCAGACCAGAACAACCGAAACAGAACGCGGGTAGTCAGAATTAGGATCTATTGATGAAAGACCGGGTTCTCCTCACTGAACATATCTTCGTACAGTGCTTCAGGCGCCGGTGCTTCAGCATTTTCTGCAAACTCGATTGCATCCAGAATCTTTTTTTCGATCTTCTCTTCGATCTCGGAGAGCTTCTTCTCTGTTGATACCTTGTTTTTCAGAATGTAGCTCCGCAAGCGAGCCACCGGATCTATTTTTTGGTACTCTTGCAGCTCTTCCTTGGTGCGGTACTTTTGCGGGTCGGACATTGAATGCCCACGATAACGGTAGGTTCGGATTTCGACAAACCACGGCTCGCTGTGTTTTCGGACATCATCGACAATCTCTTTCATCTGTTCATATACCGTAAGAACATCCATGCCGTTGATTACAGCTTTCTTCATTCCATAGCCGTCTGCACGATCCACTATCTCTCCCGTACTGTGCCGATGTGCAGCCGTACCCATTGCATAGCCATTATTCTCCACAACATAGATCACCGGCAGTTTCCAGAGCTGCGCCATATTCATCACTTCGTGAAGGACTCCCTGGTGCACGGCGCCATCTCCAATATAACAGGCCGTTACCCGGCTGCTATCCTGATACTTGTTGGAGAAAGCGATTCCAGTACCCAGTGGAATATGGCCACCAACGATACCAAACCCGCCCCAGAAGTGCTCCTTTACATTGGCAAAGTGCATCGAGCCGCCCTTCCCCTTCGAACACCCGGCAGACTTTCCATAGAGTTCCGCCATTCCCTGTTCCGGTGTTACCCCCCGAACCATGCCCCAGCCGTGGTCACGGTACGCTGTGATAATGTCGTCATCATCGTTCATGGCCCAGACCGACCCTGTTGAAATCGCTTCCTGTCCGATATAAAGATGAAGAAACCCACCGAATTTCCCCTTCTGGTACATCTGCATAGCTCTCTCTTCGAAGCGTCTCTGCTGCTGCATCGATTCGAACATACCGACAAGGTCCTTTTTAGTCAGACCAAGGTCCTTGTACGATTTTTTCGTTGGATCCGGCAGAGTCACCGCCTTGTCCATCTTTCCGTTGTTGCTTGTATTGTGGCCAATCGGAGTGAATATGGCCTCCTTTTGCTGCTTCTTTGCCATAAGATCGGTCGGGCTATCGTTAAAAATCCGTTTTCTTTACAGTTCCCAAAGATACCGAAAAAATCAGAAGATTACATTCGCGGGGCTGCTTATCAATTCAACTTACTATTAATCAATAATTTAGCCTTTTCAAAAGCTTCGTCCAGCTTTTCCGGAAAACGGCCTCCGGCTGTTGCGAGGCCCGGCTGGCCACCACCACCGCCACCGACAACTTTCCCCAGCTCACCGACAATCTCTCCAGCTTTGAGCCCCCGCTCGATCAGATCCGGAGTTACAGATACCATCAGATAGACTTTTCCGCTCTCCGAATCCGTGGCCGAAAGCAGTGTGACAGCCCCTTCGGGCTTCTTCTCCAGTGAATCGTACCCCATCTGTTTCAGGGTATCCATGTTTCCGGCATCAAGCCGTCCAGTAATAAGAGCAACTCCATCCAGCTCCAGACTGCTTTTGATCCACTCGTCCAGCTTGCCGGCCGCCTCCTTCTGGCGCACACGATCCAGCTCCTTCTCCAGTCGTTTTTTCTCCTCAATCAACGATTGTATTTCACCGACCGGATCGTCTGTCCGGTCCAGCACCTTATGCAGCTGATCGACCTGTCGTTTCTCGTTTCGAATCAAATCGTCTGCAGGGCGCCCGACAACAGCTTCAACTCGCCGCACTCCGGAAGCAACCGAAGATTCATTCAGAAATCGAAAATAGCCAATTTCGCCCGTAGCCCGGACATGAGTCCCTCCGCAAAGCTCCACTGAAAATTGATCGTCAAATGTAATGATACGAACCCGGTCTCCATACTTCTCTCCAAACAGCATCATGGCTCCACGCTCTCTGGCCTCGTCAATCGGTACATCCCTCTCTTCCAGTCGTTCGATATTTTCCCGGATCTTTTCGTTGACAAGTGCCTCAACTTCGTCCAGCTGAGCTGACGATACCGCTTCGTAATGGGAAAAGTCGAACCGCAACCGTCCGGGTTCAACAAGTGACCCCTTCTGAGCCACGTGATCTCCCAGAATCCGCTGCAACGCCGCGTGCATCAAATGGGTCGCTGTATGGTGGCGGGTAATCTCTTCTCTCCGCGAAGCATCCACCCTGGACATCCAGATCCCGGACGGATCCTCCGGCAGCTTGTCCACAATGTGAAGGAATCCCCGGGGGCTTTTCTGTACATCCTTCACCCGTAATACCTGGCCGTCGGACTCCAGTGTACCCACATCCGGGACCTGTCCTCCGCTTTCGGCATAAAACGGACTTCGGTCCAGAAGAATGGCCGGACGATCTTGTTCCCGTCTTATCGCGACAATCCGGCTTTCACTCTCCAGCTCATCATATCCTGTAAACTGAAACTCTTCCGAGGGAATCAGCACGGTCCAGTTCTTCTCCTCCTCTTCTGAAGCGGCAAACCGCCCGGATGCCCGCCCCCGTTCCTTCTGCTGTTTCATCAATGCTTCAAACCCGTCTCTGTCCACATCCAGTCCTTTCTCACGCGCCATCAGTTCGGTCAGATCAATCGGAAATCCATAGGTGTCATGAAGTTTGAAGGCATCCTCTCCGGAGAGTTCCTTCCGGCCTTCGGCCATCTGGTGAAACAGTTCAATGCCCTGCCCGAGCGTATGGAGGAAACTCTTCTCTTCGGCTCGTATCACCTTTACCACGTAGTCCTCTTGCTCCTTCAGGACCGGAAAGACTTTCTCGAACTGTGTAGCCAAAACCGGCACAAGCCGATAAAAGAACGGTTTCTGAAGGTTCAGCCGGTCCCAACCATACCGGATCGCCCGCCTGAGAATTCTCCGAATCACATACCCCCTCCCCTCGTTCGACGGAGAGGCTCCGTCCGCGATAGCAAAACTGACTGCCCGGATATGGTCTGCAATCACCCTCATGGCAATATCCGACTCCTCCTTTTTCCCGTACGGGATTCCCGCCAGTTCCGATATCTTCTTCAGAAGCGGTTCAAACAGATCGGTATCGTAGTTGGACGTTTTCCCCTGTAGAATAGCACAAATCCGTTCGAACCCCATTCCGGTATCCACATGCTGCGCCGGCAGCTTGTCCAGGACACCTCCCGTTTTTCTGTTATACTGAATGAAAACCAGATTCCAGATCTCCATCACACGTGGATCGTCCCTGTTGACCAGCGTCTTTCCGTCCACCCGTTTTCTCTCTTCGTCGTCCCGAAGATCCACATGCACCTCGGAACAGGGGCCACAAGGGCCCACCTCACCCATCTCCCAGAAATTGTCTCTCTTCCCGAACGCCAGAATATGATCCGGATCGATTCCGGTTTCGCTCTTCCAGAGATCGACCGACTCCTGATCCATTGGAATTCCGTCGGGCTCCGAACCCTCAAACACCGTGGCATAAAGGCGGTCCGGATCCAACTCCCATCGTTCGGTCAACAGCTCCCAGGCCCAGCCGATTGCCTCTTTCTTGAAGTAGTCGCCGAAGGACCAGTTCCCCAGCATTTCGAACAGCGTATGGTGGTAGGTATCGTACCCGACCTCTTCAAGATCGTTATGTTTCCCGCTCACACGGATGCATCGCTGTGTATTCACAGCTCTGTTCCAGACCGTTCCATCTTTTTGATACCCACTCTCCTCGCCTAAAAAAATCGGCTTGAACTGGTTCATCCCCGCATTGGTAAACAGGAGTGTCGGATCCTCCCTGGGTACCACCGGAGCCCCCTCCACCACAAGGTGGTCCTTTTCCTTGAAAAAATGTAAAAAATCCTGTCGGATCTGGTCAGAGCTTCTGCTTTTCATACCTCAGCTGTATTCAAATGTCGTTTTCAAACAAGTTTTCAAAATAGGAAAAATTGGGGAGATACGCAGGCAGCCATAAGCATCCAATTTGGTCATATGGTACGAGTCTGCAGTTCCGGCTGTCATCTGTTCCGGATTCTCACGATTATATCTATCAATTCTGACAAACAGCGGACCGAAACGCTCCGGTACCGCCCGACCGACCATTCATCATGACCCGTTATGAGACTTCTGTTTAACTATTTTTTGCGGGGCCTGCTGTTTATTCTCCCCGTTGCCGCCACGCTCTACATCATCATTCTGCTCGTGAACTGGGCCAATGATCTCTTTAATGAGCTGTTGTTCAGCTGGTCTCCGATCTATATCCCGGGACTGGGCCTTCTGACTGCTGCAGTACTCATTATTTCCCTCGGATTTCTGGTTTCAAGAGTCGTCACACAGCCCTTCTTCAATTTCCTGGAGCGAGTGATGGGACGTACCCCTCTGATCAAGATAGTCTACTCCGTCCTGAAGGATTTGACTGAAGCGTTCGTCGGAGACCGGAAAAAATTCAACAAGCCGGCACTGGTCACATTTATTGATGGTATCGAACGCATCGGTTTTGTGACGGACGGAGATCTCGGAATCGCAGAGATCGAAAACCGGGTCACCGTCTATTTTCCCCACTCCTATAACTTTTCCGGAAACCTCTTTCTGGTGGCCCCGGATCGCATCAAGCGACTGGACATCAACCCGGCGGACGCCATGAAATTTGTCGTTTCTGCGGGAATCACAAGAATCGAAGAGGAGTTGTAACAGGTAAGAACCGGAAACGCAGATTTCAGCTACACTCATGAAACGTATCCTGACCGACATACGCAACCTGATTCACTCCACCTTCGTAAAGGCGATGGAAGACGATATAATGACTCAGGGAGCGGCAATCGCCTTCTATACCATCTTCTCCATTACCCCTATTTTTATGCTGATCGTTTCCGTATCCGGTCTTTTTCTCTCCGAAGAGCTGATTACCGGTCAGCTCAGTGAGCAGCTTACCAACTACCTGGGAGAGGAGATCGCCTCCAGCCTGAGTCAGTTCATATTCTCTAACTCCCTTTCCGGCAGTAATCTATGGACATCTATATTTGCCACCGGAATTGTCATCTTCGGCGCCACGACCGTGATCAACCAGCTGAAACTGACACTGAACCGCATCTGGAACATCCGGGCCATTCGGATCCATACCTTCTGGAGACTTCTTCTGAACCGGCTCCTCTCCTTCGGGATGATCATCCTGTTCAGCCTTCTGCTGCTCGTTTCTCTCATGGCCGAAGGTGTTATCGGCTTCACCAGCACCTTCTTCCACGAACTGCTTCCCACTGTCCCTTTCGACTTCTACCGTATCCTCAGCCGGGTCACAACCGCCGGATTCGCAGTCCTTTTCTTCACACTCATCTTTAAAATACTGCCGGACGTCCATGCCAGATGGAAAGATGTACTGGTCGGTGCTGTGGTCACCACACTGCTTTTCCTGCTTGGAAAGTATCTGATCGGCCTCTATCTGTCTGCCACGGGCCTGCAATCTGCCTACCGGGCGGCCGGGGCTCTCGTTATTTTTGTGATCTGGGTCTATTACAACATCCAGACCATCCTGTTCGGTGCAGTTTTCACCCAGGTCTACACCGAGATGTTCGGAGGGAGGATCCTTCCATACAAATTTGTTGAACTTGGAGAGATTACCGGGCTGAACCGATTGACCCATAAACGGTAAAACCGAACATACCCTGCAGTCGTTGTGACCAGTCAAATAACTAATAAACCTCTACAAACAGACGACTGGAAGGCTTCAGTGTACGCTTCAGATCCCGGCCTTTCAGGCTGGAGAGATCTTCCGGGAGTTTCTTCTTTAGTTTAAAATACCCGTCATGATTCTGCCGGATCAACTCGCGGTAGATTCCCTCTTCCATACCCTGCAGTCCACAGATGTATAGGAGTGTATTGGGTTTGGCCAGAATAGGATTCAGCAGTTCGGCCTCGTCGACCAGCTTTGTCTGAACATAGTCTTTGCTCCCGTCGGACCGTCGGCCTTCTCTTGAGATGCTTTTCAGATAATGGAATCCGTCGTACTTTTCGTCCATCTGGTCGAAATACTCTTCGTAGAGCAAATCGGTACGGTAAGGGCAGCCGAATATCAAAACGCAGTCATTCTCATAGGGCTCCTCAAAGAGCTCCTGAATCATACCACGGAACGGTGCGATTCCGGTTCCGGTAGCGAAAAAGACGTAATTGAAATCCCTGGCATTTTCCGGCAACAGAAACCGTTTCCCGCTGGGCCCGGTCAATAACACCTTGTCTCCCGACTTCAGATCGGCCAGATAGTTGGACGCGACTCCTATGTAAAGTTTTTCCTCAAACTCCTCGATCGTCCGTTTAACGGTGGTCGATATAAGGTGGCGTTCGCCCCCCTCTCCCCTTCCCGGCGAAGAGACAGAGTAGAGCCTCAGCTTGTGAGGCCGTCCCCGGGAATTTTCTCCGGGAGGAAGAACTCCGACCGACTGGCCGACATGCACTCGCCCCTCCAGATCCGTTCCACTCACGTCGAACGTAACGTGCCGGACAAAGTTCGGGCTCGATTCACTGGTTACAATCCGGTTTTCGACCACAGTCGCTTCAACCGGATTTTTTTTTGTATAGATGTTCAGTTCAACCTGGGGAAGAATGATTTCGGACATACAGTTCGTACCATATTCTACAGTTTAAAAACCGGGTCAAAGATCCGGTTATCCTAATAAAGTTACAAATCACAGATTGATCGGAACAAGTCACTGTTTCAGTTTCTCCGAATCGATTGGGAAACGAAGGACTGTATCGAAAAGAGCGTCGTCCATGGCCCCACCGTGGGTTGCCATCAACAGGGTTGTCCCGCCATCCACGGCTTTTCTGAAAAGACCCATCGCCTGATCCGTCGCCTCCCGATCCAGGCCTCGAAGTGGTTCGTCCAGAATCAGAAGTTCCGGACGGGTCACCAGTGCGGCAGCGATCTGGACCTTTTTCCGCATTCCGGTCGAATAGGTTCCGATCTCCTCTGATCTGGAATCGTCCAGTTGCAGTTGGTCCAACAGGCCGTGAATCTCACCCGGGGACTGTTCATTCCAGCACTCCCGGGATCGGACGATCCACTCCAGAAGTTCAAGAGCAGACAGATAGTTCGGGAGGCTCTCGTCATCATGAACCAGGCCCACAGAACGCAGATAGCGGGACGGATCGTCGTGAATATTCAGATCTCCCCAAAAAACCCTGCCACTGCTGGGAAATGAATTGAGAGAGAGCAACTTGAGAAATGTGGTTTTCCCCGAACCATTGGCTCCGATCAGGAGAACGGCCTCGCCCGGTTCAATGACCAGAGAGATCTCCCGGAACACTTCTTTCCCTGCGCGGTATCGTTTTGACAAATCCTCGATTCGCAATTGCATATTGTGATTATGCACCATTCACCTCCACTTGTCGTTCATGAATCCATCCTGTCACTACCGAGGCCAGAGCAGCAGACACCAGGTAGACCAGGCCTACCTGTGCAATTTCCATCCAGCCAAACCGGGCAAACAACCACTTCATCACCACAAGCCCGGCCAACAGCGGCAGCAGCCACCGAACCTGAATCCAGAATCGGGCGGCCATCCAGTGTGCCGGGGAGTCCAGCAGACGAAGCCACCAGACGGGGACCAGATTTGAATCCGTCGTCAGAAGAAGCAGGCCCTGGTGAAGAATCGCAAAAAGCATCCAGAACAGGATCAAGGCTTCTCCATCCAGATTCCGGTACGCTAAAACCCAGAGGAACAGATGTCCACCTGCAATAAATCGCCCGGCCGGCAGTACACGATTCATCTGGGCCATAATCGCCCATCCGTGAACTCTCCAGCGTTTCGGAATCCACCAAATCTGATCTGCCTTCAACGGTTCCGGACCCGCCTTTCCCTGTTTCAGCTCTCCGAAAAACTCTCCAAAAAATGCATTGGTCTGGTAGAAGAGTCGATCCGCTTTGGGAACCAGCCGGGAGCATCGCTGCAGTCCGAAGAGGAAGAAGATCCCTCCCCACGCAAGCTCCCCCCACAATCCACCGAAAAGAGAAGAGAGGAGTGCCCCCGCTACAACGCCCATCATTCCCACAATGGCAATCCATGCCGACGAGATGAGACTCGGAATGGATCCGGGATCGACTGGATATTTTGCCAGGGCGGCCAGTTTCATACTGACCGATCTGCCACGCTCACTCTCCTGCCATTGTTGCGACTCGCTTCCCGTATTCAGATACCGGGCCGCGGAGTAGAGATAGATGCCCCCGAGAAACAGACCCCCTGAAACAAACAGCAGCAACCGTTCCGGAAGAGCTCCAGGCCCGGATGCCGGAAGTGCTGTCAGCAGAAGAACAACCAGAGCGATGACGACAAGTAGCCGGTGACGGTAGAGATAGCGCTTCATGAGAACCGCAGGTGGTAGATTGCCGAGCTGACAAATCCGCCGGGCCGGATCCGGAAAACTGATGTACGGGAGAATAAAAGCGACAAGCCCGCTCCAGGCAAACAGCAAATAGCGAACCCGGATTCGATTCTCCTCGACCTGTCCCTCCCCGTTCCAGACTAACCAGGAAGCGATGAGCAGAACCGGAACATAGAGGAGGAGAAGCCGCAAGATCTTGGCTCTTGCGGAGATACGACTGCCTGGTATGTTCATGGTTTCCGAATCCTCATCCTCAATTTCGTGAATCTGAAGATAGAGAAGTGGTTTGCCCGGGTCAACGAGAAACCGTACGACTCCGGCCTTCATATCCCTCTAATATTCTTCTCTTGTCTTTGAACTGGATTCTTGTTTAATTACACATATATTACACATTAACCGAGGGGAGTCCATGGATCATGCACAACTGACCCGAAAGCAGAAGGAGTTCTTCGATTACATACTCGAGTACCGGAACGAACATGATGTCTGGCCAACCTACCGGGAAATTGCCGACAAATTTCAGTATCGGTCTCCGAACAGCGTCACACAAAATATACAGGCCCTTCTCAAGAAGGAGTACCTGGTCAAAACCGATGAAGACGAATATGACCTCCATCCCAGGGTACGCCATATGGTGGACGAGGATGAAGGGCCCGGCATCCCGGTCCGCGGGCTGATCGCGGCGGGATATCTGCAGGAAGCGGTCGAGACCAATCTCGGAAAAATTACCCTCGAGACTGTTTTTCCAAATCTGGATCGGGTTTTTGCGTTACGAGTTTCGGGGATGAGTATGAAAGATGCAGGGATTTTCGACGGAGACTTTGTCCTTCTGATGGACACGGATGTAAATGAAGGAGATATCGGGGCGGTACTCTATAATGGCGAGACCAGCCTTAAACGTATCTACAAGGACGAAAATGGATTGCGCCTGGAACCTGCAAATGACGAATACGAGACCATCTTTATTGAACCGGAAATCTTTGAAGAAGTGCGGGTGATCGGCAAATATGTTGGTCATGTGAATCGAAACGGCATTCACACGGCAGCCCATCAGAAAAAGACCGTTGCCTAACCCTGAGCCGGTCGGTCCAGTTTTTCCCGAATCGTCTCCAACCGGCCGTTCCCGCCCTTGCGCATCTCCTGAAGCTGTGAGTCTCGAATCCAGGAACGGCCTCCGTCGTGCTGAAGGCGCTTTCTGTTTTTGAATGCAAATGCTTTTTTGTGAAGATCCGGAAGTTGCTTCATGAGTATTCTGCTTGGTTTACGATCATTTTGAAAATACACCATGTGATTGATAAAATCAGCTCGGCACAGACTTTCTTTTCGCTTTTTGATACCGTATATTTGAATTCTTTCCAAGAAATTAAAAATTAACCAATCGGACGTAATATGTACGCTGTTGTTGAAATTGGCGGGCATCAATACAAAGTGAGCGAAGATGACAAAATCTTTGTAAACAGCCTGAAAAGTGATGACGAGACAATCACCATTGACCGTGTGCTCCTCATCAGGGACGATAAAGGAACGGTTACAATCGGAAAACCGGTCATTGACGGCGCAAAAGTTGAAGCCAAAATCGTCGACCACCTGAAAGGAGACAAGGTAATGGTATTCAAGAAAAAGCGCAGAAAAGGCTATCGTGTCAAGCGAGGCCACCGTCAACAGTTGACACAGTTGCAGATTACATCCATTTCCTAACGACTTGAACGGATAACCAGGAGACGATCATGGCACACAAGAAAGGACAGGGATCCACAAGAAACGGCCGCGATTCTGAATCGAAACGGCTGGGCGTTAAAAAGTATGGCGGGCAGCAGGTTCGCGCCGGCAATATCATTATTCGTCAGCGGGGAACCAAATTCCACCCTGGCGAGAATGTTGGCCGCGGTGGAGACGATACACTTTTTGCCACCAGTGACGGAACGGTTACATTCCGAAACAGCCGTGGACGAAAATTTGTTTCTGTAAATCCCGTATAGGCTCCCTGATTTTGTAAACCGATTTCAAGCTCCACTCCTCTTCCGGGGTGGAGCTTTTGTTTTATACAGATGACAGTCTGTTTTCTCTCCGCCTCTTGCAAATTCCCGGAGATCCTCTATACATTCCGATTCAACTCGAATTCGTTCTGGTTCAGCCCGAATCCATTTCCGGCCGACCGGTTCGTACCAACAGAGAGGCAATCTGAACCATGACCTCAGGTAACCGTTTTCTGACGATCTTTCTGCTTCTGCTCGGATCTGTTCCAGCCTGGAAAAGTGTCGGGGCACAGGACCTCTCCTTCCTTTCCGACACCACCCGGTACATCTGGCCGACAGATGCAAGCCCCTATGCCTCTTCGACCTTTGGCGAAACACGCAGCGCCCATTTCCATGCGGGCCTCGATATACGAACCTGGGGCAGAGAGGGCTATGCTGTCTATGCCACCCGTGACGGAATCGTCCACCGGCTTGGCATCAGTCACAACGGATACGGTAAAGTAATCTATCTGAAGCACCCTGACGGCTCCTACTCCCTGTACGCACACCTGAACCGGTTTGAACCGTCTCTGATGGCTGTCGCTGATTCTATCCGATTGCAGGATTATCGATTCGAGCTGGACGAACAGATCGAGGACCTTGACCTGCAGGTACGTCAGGGAGACCTGATTGGATACACCGGATCGACCGGCATTGGGCCGCCACACCTTCATTTTGAACTTCGGACACCGAACCATGAACCCTTCAATCCGCTCCTGACAAACCTTACGATCGACGATACGGTCCCTCCCGTTTTCAAGGGCCTTGGAGTAGAGCATCTGGATCCAAAGGGCTACCACGTCACCCGGCTGGAGAGCCATCTGCCTCAATCGGCCGGGGAGATTACAGATTTTGGCACCATAGAGACAAATGGGCCTGTCGGACTCTCCGTGAATGTACACGACCGGGCCAACCGAACTCCGAATGTCTATGCAGTCTACCGGCTTGCCCTGGTTCAGGAGCAGGATACCCTGTTCAGCTCACAAATCGATGCCTACTCCTATCAGGATGCCAGCCAGCTTTTCATCGATCGGGTCTACCCGTTCCTCAAAGAGAAGAGACAGGGATATCAGCGTCTCTATCGGGTCAATGGCAACAGGCTTCCATTCTATCGAACCGGAAACACAAGAGGTGTAGTCGATCTACCAGAGGGTACCCATACACTCCGGATTATCGCAGAGGATTTCTTTCAAAACCGAACAGAAGCGACTGTGAAACTGCGTGTCGTAAACCGGGAGCAGAAACCTCAACCTGTCGTACACTCCATTCCCGCATACCGTAACGATGTGGATCTGACCGGCCAGCCGGGACACCGTATTCAGACTCACGAAGTTCCACTCTTTACTTTTCACAGCCGATCTCCCCGAATGGCCAACGAGTATCGGGCCGGGCCCTCAGCAGAGTCTGCAGAGGCAGAACCCATGCTCTACTACTCCGGGAAAAAACCGGTAGAACAATCGGCAAGGAAGAAGCTGATTCCCGGCCGCCGACAGTTTCTCCACCTGCCGGACCAGTCGATTTGGGTGGAGTTTCCGGAATCGGCTCTGTTCGATACGCTTTACGCCGAGTTGACCGTGAGCCGGTCAGACTCTCTGCCGGTCATCCGGTTTTCTCCTGACCATACTCCGCTGAAAAGCCGGGTAGAGATCAACATGATTCTGGACGAAAAACTGACAAATGGAGAACCAGTCGGCCTGTTCGGGGTTGAACCGGTCCGGGCCGGAGTACAGTTTCTTGGTTCTGGAAACCCGGGAGAAGTGATTCGGGCCAACATTCGCAGTTTTATGGAAATCCAGCTGAAGACCGACAATACCCGGCCCGTGCTCGGGCGGCCGAGAGTCCACTATAATTTTGGAGGCCATCCGGTGGTCTCTCTTTTTGCAAGAGACGACCTCTCCGGAATCGATCCCGCACGATCAGCGATTCGTGTCAATGGGGAGCGGGGGATCACCGAATATGACCCGGACAGAAACCGGATCATTTTCTATCATCCTTCCTTTCAGCCACGTCCGGCCAACGAAGTCATTGTAGAGGTAACTGATCGAATGGGAAACCGGGTCGAGCGAACGTTCTCTGGGATTCCGGGCCCGTAACCTCTGCCGGTCTGCAAACGCTGGTTCATCGGCCAACAGACAGGTTCAACCCTCTGGACAGAAGGCAATACAACTGATCTCCACATTTGCAGCCTTCGGAAGCGTTTTGACTGCAACGGTTTCCCGCGCCGGCGGATGCTGCGGAAAATACTCTCCATAAATCCGGTTAACAGCTTCGAAAGAGGACATATCGGCAAGATAAATCGTACACTTGACAACGTCGTTAAAACTGCTTCCCGCTGCCTGAAGTATCGATTTCAGATTTTCAAGAACCTGTTCGGTTTCTTTTTCAATGCTGGATGATTGTAGTCCCGAAGTCCCCGGCTTCAAAGCAATCTGTCCGGAACAGTAGACCATATTATTCAGAATGACCGCCTGGCTGTAGGGGCCAATCGCCGGGGGAGCATGCTCTGTATGAATGATCTTCTTTTCCATATAACCCTTCTATTATGTTTTTTTGGTATTTCGTTTTTGTCAATTTGCTGGCAACATTTTACACACAAATCGGTTAGTAATAAACAGAAGCCTCATTCGTCGCCTGGCCAACCGAAAGCAACACCTGTTTCGAGTGGAGTTGTATTGCAGAAAGACTGAGTTATGGTTACTTTCAGGTGATTTTTTCATACAAATCCGACATCAACTGATCCAATATGAATTTCAGACTTCTTTTCTCCGCCATCCTGGCAGCCGGTATTTTTGCTGCATGTCAGACAACCGACCCACTTGTACGAAATGCTCAGTCTTCCATCCAGCTATTACAATTTGAAGAGGCTCTTGATTACGCCGAGCAGGCCCTTGAAGAGAACCCGGACAACCCTCTCGCTCTCTACTACAAAGGATATGCGCTCGGTGGAATCGCTGAAGGTCTTCAACCCCCTTCTGACCGACTCTCCTACTATGAAGAGATGAGAGAGAGCATGGATCGCGCGAAAGCGATTGCTGATACGATGGACACCCCTCCCAGCGAACTTAGTGAGATTGATGACATCATCGTCAGTATGTGGGCCAACGAGCATAACTCCGGAGCTGAAATCATGACCAGTGACAGTGCCCGCCAGGCTACAGAACAGCCGGATCAGACGGCAATGGATCATTTTCAAAATGCGATAACCATTGAGCCGGACAGCTCATTGAGCTACATTGTACTTTCCTCGATTCAATATCAGACCGGAGAGATGGAAACGGCGACCCGAACCTACGAGCAGGCGATGGAGCGTATGGAATCACCGGTGTATGAGGACTATGAGTTTCTGATCAGCCTCTACTTTATGCAAAATCGCTTCGAAGATGCCAGAAACCTCTCTATGGAAGCGATGCAGGCATTTCCTAACGAACCACTCTTTGCGCAGTTCCTGGCCGACTCCTATCTGGAAACCGGAGAGACGGAAGAGGCACTTGGCATGCTGGAAAACCTGGTGGCCGAAAACCCTGACAACCCTCAATACCGGTTTGCGTACGGAACGCAGCTCTACAGAGTTGCGGAAGAGGACCTGAACCAGGCGACTTCAAACTATCAGCGAGCCTATCAGATGCAGGAACAGATAGAACAGCTCACTCCGTCCGAGCAGGAAGAGATGGCCGGTGAAATTGAGCGAATCGTTGCTGAAGCAGAAGAGTTCGAAAGAGAAGGAAACGAATATGCGGATCAGGCCATTGAGCAGATCCAGGCCTCTCTGGACCACAATCCTGAAGACGACAATGCCTACAATGTTCTTGGCATCATCTACCAGAACAGAGCAGCAGCCCTGTTCGATAGACGGAATAACACCCGTGACAATGAAGAGGCCAGAGAACTGGATGAGCAGGCAAGAGAGACGCTGAACCATGCAAGAGAGTACTATGAACGGGCCGCTGAGCTGAACCCGGATGAGCCGGCCTACTGGGAATCTCTTTTCCAGGTCTATACGACACTTGGCATGGACGAAGAGGCCCAGGATGCAATGGAACGCGCAGGTATTCAGGAGTGATACAAGACCCGGAAACCAGTACAATTCAAGCAAAACCATTTATGACTGTTTTCTTAACCCGAACTGCAAGCCTTGCGCTTGCTTTCGGGTTCTTTTTTTTCGTCTCCTGTACAACCTCACTCTCCACGCTGGAACAAGCTCAGTCATCATTTGATGATGGAGACTATGAACAGGCACTCTCCAGTGTGGACAAGGCGATCAAAGAGAATCCGGAACAGGCCGATCTGCTGCTTCTGAAAGCAGAAACGTTGCACAAACTTGCCCTGGTAAAGGATCGCCCCGGAGAACGGACGATCTTTTACCGTGAAATGACAGAGACACTGAAACGGATCGGTCCGGATGTTTCAGAGGAGATTCAGCAGCGAAAAAGAGCCCTTATCGGAAATAGCTGGAAAGCCGAACATCAGGCAGGAACCCGTCTCTATCGATCACAAGCGAGTGAACCAACCACTGGTGACGGCCGAATCAACTCCCATTTGGGTAATGCGATTGAAATCGCCCCCGACAGTATCGACTCCTATCGCATCAAAGCCTCTCACCACTACAATCAGGGAGAGCTGAACAGAGCCATCGAGACGCTGGAACTTGCAAATCGAAATGTTGCAGACCCTCCGCTCGATATGAGAGAAAAACACGCCTTTCTGCTGCTGGAAGAGGGAAGACTGGAAACAGCGATTGAGCTCTACTCTACCCTGGCCGACTCCCATCCGGATAATGAACGGATCAAGCATGGCCTGGCCAATGCCTATATACTGGACGGACGGCACAGTGAATCGATTCAACTGCTTCGCGAATTGATCGAGAGCTCCCCCGATGATGTCTCCTACCATCAGGCTATTGCAACAGAACTCTTTTTTCAGGTACAGCTTCTCATACAGCAAATGAGGGAAACCAACCCTGATACACTTGCACCGGATTTTGCCACGGAGCTTGAACAGTATCTGAACGAGGCCGAAATACACTATCAATTTGTTATGGAGCAACACCCCGGAGCCTCCGATGTTACCTACCTTACCGGTGCATTCTATAAAAATACGGCCAGTCAGCTGTTTCAGCTTGCAGAGCATCTGGACTCTCCTCTCGCAGATCGAGTCGAGGAACTGGCAATTGACCTTCTGACCCGGTCTGTTCCCGTCTGGCAACAACTTGCGGAGACCAATCCTGAAAACTCCGACGTGTGGCGAAGCATCCATCAAATCTATACCCGTCTCGGAATGATGGAAGAAGCTGAAGAGGCCCAGTCCAACGTCAATTTTTAACTCTTGCAGTCTATGAAGTTCAATACCAAAACCATCCATGCCGGGCAATCCCCCGAAGCGACCTCGGGCGCTGTAATGCCCCCCATTTTTCAGACCTCGACCTACGAACAGAAAGGACCCAATGAACATCAGGGTTACGACTATGCAAGAGTTGGAAACCCGACCCGAACTGCAGCCGAAGCGTTAATTGCCGGCATTGAAGGTGCGAAGTACTGCGCCTGTTTTGCCAGTGGATGTGCGGCAATGGATGCAATCCTGAAACAGTTCAGGCCCGGTGACCATATCATTGCTTCGGAAGATCTTTACGGAGGGAGTTACCGTCTTTTTACGGAAGTGTTTGCTCCGTTCGGAATTAAATTTTCATTTGTAGACATGACCGATCCTGAAGAAGTCCGGAATGCCAGGACTTCGGATACAAAACTGATCTGGATCGAAACTCCTACCAATCCACTTCTCCGCATTGTCGACATTCAGGCTGTTACTGATATTGCCAGGAAACACGGAATTATCACTGCTGTAGACAACACATTTGCATCTCCATACCTCCAGCGTCCCCTGGAACTGGGTGCCGACATGGTCATGCATTCTACAACCAAATATCTGGGTGGACATTCCGATCTCATTGGCGGAGCTGTTGCCACATCCAGTACCGACCTGATTGAAAAACTGCGTTTCCAGGTCAAAAGCACCGGTGCTGTTCCGGGCCCCATGGACTCTTATCTACTACTGCGGGGAATTAAAACACTTTCTGTCCGGATGGACCGTGCTGTAGAAAATGCCCGGCAAATTGCCGACTGGCTGAGCAGCCATAGCGAAACGGGACAGGTAAACTACCCGGGACTCTCTTCACATCCTCAACACGATATTGCCGCCCGGCAGATGGACGATTTTGGAGCGATGGTCTCTTTTTCGCTGAAAGATGACAACCAGGAATCTGCATTCAGATTCATGAAACGAACATCCATCTTTACCCTGGCAGAGAGTCTGGGAGGAGTGGAGTCGCTCATCAGTCATCCCGCATCCATGACCCATGGCTCGATCCCGAAGGATGTGCGCGAGGCAGCCGGGCTGAAAGACTCACTCATTCGCCTCTCGGTGGGAATTGAAGATGTGGACGATCTGATCGCCGACCTCGAGCAGGCATTCTGATGCCATTCAATTATATTACAATTCTGTCATAAATCAGCTGTAAGGAATAGATGATTTCTGTATCATATTACAAGAGAGACACTTAAAAGATTCTCCCCTACAGTCAGGGTAAACGGCATAAAACTGTTCGAAGTTGACATTATTACGCATCCGATTTAAATTGTTTTTTGATCATCCAGTTCCGTTGACACACTACTGCAAGGCAAACAATAGCAGAGCATCTGACTTTTGTTAACTCTTGTACCGGGTGCCGTCTCCATGGATGAACAACCTATACAAATTGCAGACTCATGAGAAGACTCCTTCGCACTCTCCTTCTTTCAGTCCTCGCAGTCGCCTGGATGACGGGCACCGCCCAGGCACAAGTCGGCATCACCTCGGTCCCTTTCCTTCAGATTGAACCTGATTCGAGAGGCGGTGGAATGGGAAATACCGGTGTCGCCATTGCAGACAATGCCGCTGCCATGTTCTGGAACCCGGCCGGGCTTGGCTTTCAGAAAGGAACCCAGGTCAGCATCACCCATGCAAACTGGCTGCCGGCATTCAACGCGGACCTTTTTTACGACTACCTGGTCGGTACCTCCCATGTAGAAGGGATCGGGACCTTTGGCGCCCACGTGACTTTTCTCAATCTCGGAGAACAGATCCGAACGGACGATACCGGGCTGGAGATGAACCGCTTTAACAGTTATGAACTGGCCACCGGAATCTCCTTCGGACGACAACTCAATGAGTCCTTTGGCGTCGGCGCCGGATTCCGATACATCTACAGCAGTCTGGCGAGTGGTGAACTGATGACCGGAGAACGGATCAACCCGGGATCCAGCGTCGGCCTGGACCTGGCCATGCTTTACAAAAGCCGGCCGATCCAGATCCTCTCCCGTGAAAGTCGCTTGCAGGCCGGGATGAACCTTTCGAATATCGGCCCCGGTGTAAACTATACAGACAATTCCGTCAAGGATCCGATCCCGACCATTCTGCGGGTTGGATGGGCGCTCTCGATGGAACTGGATCAGGAGGGCTACAACACCATTACCGTCTCCAATGACATCTCCAAAGTGATGGCAAGAAGCGAACAGGTCGTTGCCAGCGGCGATACCACCTGGCAGCCCATGAATGTGGCCAGGGCGCTGTTCAACTCCTGGGACAGTCTGGAGCGCTTCAATGGTAGTGAAATGGTCTCACTGAATCTGCTGGAGCAGCTGATGTTCGGTTTCGGGATGGAGTACTGGTACAACCAGCAGTTTGCCCTTCGTACCGGGTACTACTACGAGCACCCGGAGAACGGAAACCGTGAGTTTTTAACCTTTGGAGCTGGCATCCGATATAACATCTTCGGTGTAGACTTCAGCTACCTCTATACGCTGGAAGAGGATCATCCGCTGGCAAACACCATGCGCTTCAGCCTGCTGCTCAATTTTTAGAGAGTATGCCGGCAACAAGCCACTCTCAAAAGAGCCTGAACCCATCTACGGGTCATTCCGAATGTAATGACAGGGTAAGCACTCACCGGAGAATCTCTCTTACATTCATTTCCAAGTCGTCGGGAAAACCGTATTTTTAAGTATGAGTGTGCAAAAAAACAGCACTGTAAATCTTATACGTAACAGTATCATTCTCGCAATTGCCCTTCTGGTTATCGCAGCAGGAACAATCTATGTAATGGACCGATGGATCATGCCGGCCTATACCAACTACAATGAAGGGATTACTGTACCGGATATCACCAAACTTCCTCTGGAACAGGCACAGGCGACGCTGGAGCAATATGGATTGAGGCATGAAGTGCTCGACCGCAGAGCCCACGCGGCATTTCCGGCAGATTACATCATCGATCAGGCTCCTCCCGTCGGTCAGATCGTCAAACCCGACAGAAAGGTCTATTTGACCGTCAACACAACAGAGAATCCGTCAGTTACGGTTCCTGATCTGGTCAACATGTCTCTTCGAAATGCCCGGATTCAACTCGAGAACTACGGTTTGGCAGTGGGTACAATCAGTTATGAATCGTCCCGATTCAGAAGTACGGTACTTCGCCAGTCCGTCCCGGCCGGAGAAACCGTAGACCAGGGAACTGTGGTAGACCTGGCCATAAGTGACGGACTGGGCGATCAGATGGTTGCAGTTCCCGAACTTGAGGGAGTTCTGCTTTCAGACGCCCAACAGGCGATCCGGAAAGCGGGTCTTCGAATTAGAGAAATTCGTTTTCAACCGACGCGAAATACCACACCCAATACGGTACTGAGTTTTACGCCCGATTCCAGAGAGCTTCGGGAAGGAGAATCACTGAACCTTGTTATTTCAGAACGGTACGATGCCCGGGAAGTGAATGAAGCGGGTGCTGTAATGGACGAAGCTGAAGAGGGTCCCGAACCGGACCAGGACACTACTGATACAGATAACGAGTCCGAAAGCAATCTACCGAACCCCGTCGAACCCTGACTTTTATGGAAAAACCCCTTCCACGCCTGGCCCCATCCATTCTGGCTGCTGATTTTTCCAAACTTGGAGAAGAGATCCAACAGTGCAAGAGTGCAGGAGTATCGTGGATCCACTGTGATATTATGGATGGACACTTTGTCCCCAATATCAGTTACGGTCCCTTTGTAGTCACCGCAGTTCGAAAATCAGCTCCGGAAATGTTTCTGGACGTACACCTGATGATTGAAGAGCCGGACCGCTACATCGATCCGTTTATTGATGCAGGAAGCAACCTGGTATCAGTACATTACGAAGCGTGTCCACACCTTCACCGAACCCTGCAACAAATTAAACAGAAAGGAGCTCTTGCCGGGGTAGCTATTAACCCGGCAACATCGACCCGCTTATTGGAACCGATTCTGAACGTCGCTGACCTGATACTGGTTATGAGTGTAAACCCCGGTTTCGGTGGCCAGTCGTTTATTGAAAACAGTTTTCGAAAAATTGAAGAGCTGGTGCAGATGCGCAAAGATGCCGGAGCAGATTTTCTGATTGAGGTAGATGGCGGAGTTTCACTTGAAAACATTCAGAAACTAACCGAAATCGGTGTCGACATTCTGGTTGCCGGAAGTACGGTATTCAGATCCGGAAAGATCCCTGACCGGATCAGGGATCTCCAGAAACGGGCAGACATCGGATATGGAAAATTAATTTAACCCTTGAACGCAAACAAACCGACAACTCCTATTCAAACAGCTGAACCTATTACAAAAAAAGTCTTTGCCATCGAAGGGGTAGATCCGGTTCTGATCTTCGGATTTGGCGACGAACATCTTCAAAAACTGGAAAATGCCTTTCCCTCCATGAAGATCACGGCCCGTGGCAATCGAATTAAACTGGCTGGCCCTGCAACGGAATTGAACCGACTGATTACAGTACTGGACGAAATCGTCTCGATCGCCCAAAAAAATCAGGGAGTGTCGGAACATGACGTAGAGACGCTTCTTACGCTGAATGCAGAACCTGCCGGCCGAAGAGAAAAGAGCCACCCCTTTCAATCGGAGAGCCGTGACATCATTCTTCATACACATCACGGAGAAAATGTTGCAGCCAAGACTCCGGGCCAGCGGGAAATTGTAGAGTCTACCGAGAACAACGATATTGTGTTTGCGATCGGACCGGCCGGTACCGGAAAAACATTCACGTCTGTCGCACTCGCTGTTCAAGCTCTGAAACAACGCAGTGTCAAGAAAATAGTTCTTGCAAGGCCTGCGGTCGAAGCAGGTGAAAACCTGGGATTTCTTCCGGGCGATCTGAAAGAGAAGATCGATCCCTATCTGAGACCTCTCTATGATGCACTTGAAGAGATGATCGAACTGGAAAAACTGGAATATTATCTGGCCAAAAATATCATTGAAATCGCACCTCTGGCCTATATGAGAGGCCGTACTCTCAATAACGCATATGTCATTCTGGACGAGGCTCAAAACGCGACCAACACACAGATGAAAATGTTCCTGACCCGTATCGGATTTAACAGCCGGGCTATTATCACCGGGGATATTACACAGACGGACCTTCCCCAGAAACAGCAGTCGGGACTCATTTCCATACAGCAGATCCTGAAGAACATCGAAGGGATCTCGTTTATCTACCTGAATCAAAAGGATGTGGTACGACACAAGCTGGTTCGTCAGATTATTGACGCCTACGAAAAATTTGAAGAGCAACAACCCTCATAATTACGAATCACATGGTATCTGCACTATATGAAGGGACGTTCTCTGTAGGGCTCGATAAGAAGTTTATCCGTATCGACCGGAACAATTCTCCCAACAAAGGGGCTCTTAAGCTCTCCATCAACCCTTTTTTGATCCGATATGGCGAGCGTGTGATGCTTTTTGATACCGGACTGGGAGAGTTTGGAGAAGATACCTCCCTGGAGACGATCACTGCACATCTCGAGACCTATCAGCTGACTCCTTTTGACATTACGGACGTCTTCCTCAGCCATCTCCACTACGACCATCTCGGCGGCTTGGCCGGCACCAAAAACGGATACCTCGAACTCACCTTCCCGGAAGCAAAACTGTGGGCAAACAAAAAGGAGTGGGAAAAGATGAAACGACTGAATGGTGCTACAGACAATGAAGCCCGCCGCGAATTTTTCTATTTTATCGATGCCCGGGCAGATATCCAGATGATCGAGGGAAGCTCCGAACCCTATCCGGAAATCAAGATTGAAGAAGTGGGTGGACATACCGAATTCTCACAGGTTCTCTTTTTTGAAACAGATCAGAACCGATATATGATGGCCGGAGATATCATTGGCAGAAAAGTAGCTGTTCAGCAAAAGTTTACAGCTAAATTCGACTTTAACCCCGAACGTAGTCTGGAAGTCCGGGAAGAGCTGAAAAAGCGTGCCTGTGAGGAAAACTACATTATTATGGCTTATCACGAGTCTCATACTCCGCTATTCCGTATCACGGAATATGACTCCAAAAAAGGATATGTCACCGAAGCTGTGGAGAATGCTTCTCCCTGACTCCTTCCCGTAGCGCACCAACGATAGTAGTGGCTGTTTCAAGTGTCGATTCGATCCACTACATTGAGACTTGTATCACACTCGAAAACTGACCCGAACTCTTGTGTACCGAACGTTTTTTGCCCTCGTTTGTTTCTTTGTACTGTCAATGAATGTGGCTTGCCTTTCCGGCCAACCGTTGGAATCCATCGCCCCGGAAGAGGCCGGGATGAACCGGAAAATCCTGCAAAGAACCAACGATCTGCTAAGAGAAGCCGTTGAAACCGGGCAGACTCCCGGTGCGGTTCTTATTGTCGTCAGAGAGGGTCAAATTGTCTGGAGCCATGCCGAAGGGGTCGAACGCCCGGGCGGGAGTCCGGTCAGCACAAAAACAGTCTATGATCAGGCCTCTTTAACCAAACCTGTTGTTACAGCGACAGCTATTCTTCAACTGGTCGAACGAGGAATGGTTCGCCTGCAGGATCCGGTCTCGACCTATTTACCTGATTTCCAGTCCCGAGAGAATTCCAATACAATCCGCCTGATACACCTATTGACACACACCTCCGGTATACCTGCATACCCTCCCGTTGAAGAACTTCTTCAGCGAACTGACGGGTCTCTACAAAATATCGTATATGAATGGCTGGATACTGTGGAACGAGAGGCAGAAGCGGGTGAAGCCTTCCAGTACAGTTGTCCAAATTACGTTACTCTTCAGCGAATTATTGAACATGTTACCGGACAAAATTTATCGGAGTATGCCCGGGAGCATATCTTCACTCCCCTTAACATGAACAAGACCGGCTACACTCCATCGGAAGACTGGAAAAACGAAACGGCTCCGACAGATCTTCTGGACAGTGGTGAACTCCTGGTTTGTACGGTACACGATCCATTTGCCAGAGAGCTGATGGGCGGGATATCCGGAAACGCCGGGCTCTTCTCCAACGCAGAAGATCTGGCTGTGTTCGCAGCCATGATGATGAACCAGGGAGAGTGGAATGGAGTACGTGTTCTCTCTCCTGCCTCCGTACGATCCATGACTACTCTGCCTCCAAATCAGTTACAACAATTTGGAAGGGGGCTGGGATGGGATCTGAACTCACCGTACGCGAGCAATCAGGGAGATCTTTTTGGGCCAAACGCCTATGGACATACCGGTTTCACAGGAACGTCACTTGTGATAGACCCGGATTTGAAAATTGCAGTCATACTTTTGACCAACAGAGTTCATCCCGAGGGAGGTGGTGGATCTGTAGTTCGGCTTCGCAGCCTCATTGCCAACATCGTGGCAGCCTCCGTTACAAACGAACCCTGACAGCAAGGACCATTCATGAAAACCCGCATAAAGCGCTCATCTTCCGATAAGTTCCTGGCCGGTGTATGCGGAGGGTTTGCAGAACACTTTGGGTGGGATCCGACCATCGTCCGTATCCTCTATCTTGTCCTGGTCTTCTCCTCTTTTGGAAGTATGGCTCTGCTCTATCTGATTCTTGTCTGGATCATGCCCAAAGAGAGCGGAGACTGACTTATGAAAGTTGGTATTCTTGGAGATCGAAAACGCGCGCAGGTTTGGGAAAAACATCTTCGTCCCCTGAAAGCAGTTCAGGAAGTAGTTATCGCATCCACGTTAAAAGATATCAGGGGAAGTTACTGTTGTATCCTGATCGACGACTCTCCCCATAATCTGGACTTGTTAGCCGATACTATCCGACTCGGCATTCACTCCTATCTGGTCGCCGAGATTCCGACAGACACCGAGAAGCTTCGAAAAGTTCACTCATATAGCCAGGAGTCGGATGTACGAGTGCAGTTCTCACACTGGCCGAGCCTGTCTTCCGCTACTCAATGGATGAGAAGCCAGCTCCCTAAACCTGCCTTTGCACATATTCATCGGGAATCCGTTCATCACAGCTTTTCGGAGAACCGTCAAAAACTGAGCCGCCAATGGATTGATGAACTGGCCTGGATCATCAAATGGATGGGAGTTCGGATTCATCGAATCGAGGCCGATACACCTGCCTCGTCTCTTGTCGGAAGCGGAATACGAATCTATATCAAGTTCGAAAATGGCTCCACAGCTTCCCTTTACCACTCAACCATCGGAACAGACAGGATTCACAGACGAATTGCTGCCGGGCCGAAAATCTCTCTGGATTGTGATGTGCTGAGTCAAAGCGTCAAACGCGTGGAGTCTAATAACCAGGGACATCTGAACGTCTACTCCAAGTCGTTTGAAGCAACAGGAGTCGCAGGCCTTTCTGCCATGCTCTTTTTCAAGGCGATAAAGTTGGGTACAGAAACTACATTCACTCCCTTCGACGCTTTGCAAACATCACTGGTGATCAAGAAGGTCGATTCACTACTCCGTATGACCCGTTCCGATGTCACATGAGAACCGGAATCAACCGGGTTCATCCCGAAACATCAGGACAGTGCTTCTGCCGATTCTGAAGAGCCCTCCTCTTCCTTCCGATCATCATCTATGTACATCGATTCAATTTGCTCGGCATAGCGTTTATTGACGACGTTTCGTTTTACCTTCATCGTCGGAGTCAGCTCACCGGTTTCAATTCGAAGAGGCTCTTCCAGAAGGTAGAACCGCTTGACAGTCTCCCAGGGAGAAAGATCACGGTTCGCCTTGTCGACCTCATGCTGAATCAAACTCTGCACATATTCATCTTCCCGATACGGCTCCTTCGGGGTTTTCTCGTTTCGCTTCAGTCTTCGAAGAACATTCTCATAAGCCGGAACGATCAAAGCCGTGCAATACTTCTTCTGATATCCGGTGACAACAGCCTGGTCAATGAAACTGCTGTCGGATAGCTTCGTCTCGATATTTTGCGGAGCAACATACTTACCTGTCGAGAGTTTAAACAGGTCTTTTTTTCGATCGGTCACAAACAGATATCCATCCTCGTCCAGCCGACCCACATCACCCGTTGCAAGCCATCCATCGGAATCGATCACTTCCCGGGTTCGTTCCGGATCATTGTAATAGCCTTTCATGACATTGGGCCCACGCACCAGAATCTCCTGATCGTCGGCAATTCGAACCTCTACTCCATCGAGTGGCAGGCCGGAGGAATCCAGTCGCATATGCTCCGGATCCTGGGCAGCAATCACGGGTGAAGTTTCTGTCATGCCGTACCCCTGACCACAGTAAAGGCCAACTGCATTGATAAATCGGGAGACCTCCGGAGAAAGAGGAGCTCCCCCGCTGATAACGCCTGTCAAATTCCCTCCAAAAAGTTCCCGAATACGGGAATAGACAAACTGGTCGGCAATCCGGTGTTTTATACGATCTAAACCTGACGGTGGATGTTCAGGATCGTAAAATGAAGTTCTGGAAAGTGCCCAGTAATAGAGTTGTTTACGAATCCCGGATAACTCCTGCCCTTTCGATTTGACACCCGCCTGAACTTTCTCAAGAAGTCGCGGTACTGTGGCAAAAAAGTAGGGCCGTATATGCAAGAAATCTTCACGAATCTCGTCCACATCCTCTATATAGCAGATCCTCGCTCCCATTACAAAATACATGTAGGAGATCATCCTCTCAAAAATATGAGACAGGGGTAGATATGAGAGCACATTCTGGCCGGGTATATCGTCCAGAGAGAATGGAACCCGTTGCAGGGCAGCTTGGATATTCGAAGCAATATTGTTGTGTGAGAGCATCACTCCCTTGGGGACACCGGTAGTTCCTGATGTATAGATAAGGGTGACCAGTGTATCGGGTTCAATATCCGAAGAGAGATCCCGCAAAAGATCTGGTTGACCGGATCGCTCTTCTTCACCCATTTTCAGTACTGCATTGTAGTGCTTCAGACTCTTGTGGCTGGATCCGAAAAGAGAAATAACAGCCTCGATTCCGGAGATCGATTTCATAATCTTTTTGGTTTCAGCAAAAAGCTCGTCATTTGAGACGATATGTATCCTGGATCCGGAATTTTCAAGGATGTGTTGAATCTGCTTTGCCGGTTGTGTGGTATAAATGGGAACAGAGACCGCACCAAGTCTCTGCAATGCAAGATCACAGATCAACCATTCGGTACTGTTCTCCGCATGAAGTGATACTCTGTCGCCAGGGCGAACCCCCATTGCATACATTCCACAGGCAAAATCATTGATCTGTTTTTGAAACGAGGAGTTGTCTGTCTCGATCCAGTTCCCCGATCTCTTGGTTGCAACAATTGTCTCTGTTGATTCGTAGTTTTTGAACCCTTCCTCAAGAAGTTGAATCAGGGTCGTTGGCTGGGGTATCATCTTCTAACCTCCTACTGGTTCACGAAACAAGATGTACTGTCGGGCCTTGAACCGGCACCTCTTATAAATCAATTTACTATTTGTAGGCGGAATTGAAAATTTATTAGCATACTTCGGTTCGTACGACAATTCTCAATGATGAAAACTGATATGGAGATTGAAGAGTCAATTCGGAAACAGGCAGAATCTCTGATGGCCGGGAAGCCGACGATGGCAGATGCAATTGGCATTGAATTCCAACTGTTGAGCCGCGATCAGGTAGTCGCAACGCTTCCGGTCACCGACCGTACCGTCCAGCCCATGCGAATTTTACATGGAGGAGCAACCGTCGCACTTGCCGAAAGTGTCATGTCTGTCGGAGCACTTTTACACCTTGACAGTGACGATCTTACCGCTGTCGGTCTTGAGATTAATGCCAATCACCTAAAAACAGTGAAGGAAGGAGGACAAATCACAGCCAGTGCGGAGCCCATCCACATAGGAAGAAAAATACATGTCTGGCAGACGCGAATAACCGACCAGGACGGGCGTCTGATTTCAATCTCCCGGTGTACCCTTGCAATTATTCCGACAGAACGGTGAGTGGACGAGGAACGAGTCCTTTTAGCTGTTTGTAAAACGGATCACACAACGGGTACCGGTGGTCGTCTCTTCGGGTTCGTTCAATGTAAAATAGGCCCCAATCTGTCGAATCAATGTTTTTATCAACGTCATGCCGAGACTCTTTTGAGAGAGAGGATCGAACCCGTTTGGAAGCCCGACTCCATCATCTTCAACAATAAGTTGTACCGTGTCCTCTTCCTGCGACAACGAAATCGATATAGTCCCACTATTACGCCCGTCAAATGCATGCTTGTAGGCGTTAACCACTAATTCATTCAGAATCAATGAGGCAGGAATCGCCTTCTGTATCGTCAGAGATACATTCTGCAGATCAGTTCGAATGTTAATTGTTTTTTCATCATTCTTGTGTGTTTTTTGTATAGCCTCCAACAATTTGTGAATGTACTGCTCAAGCTGAATTTCAGAAAAATTGGCGGACTGATAGAGAAGTTCATGCACCAGGGCTATCGACTGAATGCGTAACTGGCTCTCCTGTAATGGTGATATATTGACGTCGTTTTCGGACAATGTCCAAAGTTGCATTTCCAGCAGGCCGGAAATGACAGCCAAATTGTTTTTAACCCGATGATGTATTTCGGACAGAAGCACCTCTTTCTCCTTCAACGACCGGCTGATTTTCTCTTCCGCTTCTTTCTGTATTGTAATATTCCCTGCTACAAATACAATCTCTCCCGCCTCCATTTGTTCGGATGGTTCCAGACTTGTATAGGAAATCAGGATTGGAATCTCATCTCCGCCAACAGAAAGAAATCGGGATTCCATACTGTGCCTGGTCGGTTTTTCATCAATGATTTGCTCAAGTGATGCGATCCGGTCTTCGGGAAACAGACGCCAGAGAGAGGTACCCTTGAGCTCATCTGCCCGGTACCCAAGAGCATCGGTCACGCTTCTATTCACAAGCCGAATAACAAAATCGGAATCCGTAACCACCAACATATCCCCCATGGATTGAATGATGTTGTTCACATACTCCCTGGAAACCATACTCTTATTCAGGTTCTCTGCCATTCGGTTGAAAGACTCCCCAAGCTGTTCCAGTTCGTCATTTGTACCGATGTGGATTCGCTGAGACAGATTTCCTGAACCGATTTTCTCTGTAGCGCGAGTCAGATATCTCAACGGCCTGGCTATCGAGTTGTAGATCAGATAAGCCAGAGCGATAGAAAAGAAGAATGCTACCAGTGTAATAAAAATGATAATGCGCGTGTTTCGCTGGACTCTCGACTCCAGAGACTGGATTTTCAACTCAATAGCAGCACTATGCTGTGTTTGATATCTG
>JBBDRX010000078.1:0-5231 GCA_040905245.1 Balneolaceae bacterium
AAGACGATCGTCATCACCTGGAACAAGGAGAAGGCGTCGGACGAACTGGACCCCATGTTGCAATTGATGCAAAGCAACTATTTTCGTGGAAAAGTATTGACAGTCGACAAGTTGAATGGTCATACCGATCTTTTCCATGCAATGAAGGCGCTTGGAAGCGAGGGCATCACATCCCTGCTGGTAGAGGGGGGGACCACCCTGTCTACATCCTTTCTCAAGGCGGGACTTGTAGATCAGATCGAGCTGTTTATCTCTCCGAAAATTCTGGGTGGAGGGGCACGATCGATTGCGGGACTGGGGATCGATCGTATGGACGAGATTCTTACCTTCAGATCTGTCTCCTGGACGCGAATAGGAGAAGATATGTTGTTAACTGCCAAATTTTGATCAATATGTTTACTGGAATCGTTGCAGAAACCGGACGTATCCGAAAAGTTATTCCCATGAATGGAGGTCGTGAGGTATGGATCGACTGTTCATTTGCGAATGAGACACACATCGACGAGAGTATCAGTGTAAATGGAGTCTGTCTGACTGTTACCCGGAGAACAGCAGAATTTTTTGTCGTGCAATGTGTTGAAGAGACTTTGCGGAAAACCAGACTATCTTCACTTGAGGCTGGTGATGAAGTAAACCTTGAACGGTCATTGACTCTCGAAAAGGCACTGGAGGGTCACATTGTACAGGGTCATGTCGACACCATGGGCAAAATTCGATCCATTCGGGAAGAGGGGTCCGACCGTCTGGTCGAGATCAGTTACCCTGAGGAGTTTACTACGCTGGTGGTCGGTCGGGGAAGTATTTCGGTGGATGGAATCAGCCTGACTGTTGCCAGGGAAGAGGGGAATCGCTTTACCGTTGCCATTATTCCCTACACCTGGGATCATACCAATCTGAAACATTGCAAGGCCGGCGACGAAGTCAACATTGAGTTCGACCTCTTTGGCAAGTACATTAACAGATATCTGGAAAAACGGTTTGGGCCTGACAGGCCAAACCTCTGAATGGCATCTGACGAACGGTGAGGTTATACCCGATAGAAGTTAAAATCTCGGTGAACGGCCGCTTGGCGAGGAGCTTCTTTCCAGATTGTTCAACAGGGGGAGTTTCTGGAACAGCGACTGTATCTGTCCGCTGTCGATACTCAGGCGGAAGAAGTAGTATTGAAAATCTCCGAACGGGTTAAATTGAAAGCTCATTGTCCAGCACACCATTCTTCGGTTCAGCTGAAACTGTGACGGGGTCAGCTCCTGATCAATAAAATCGAACCCGAATCGCGTGCTGACGCTCCACTTCGGTGTAAGATTGAAACGGATATTATTGACATTCAGTGTTGCCGACTGGCGGGCGGCCTGTTGAAATACATAGTTCCAGCGATAACTGAAACTGAAACTGGCAGACCATGGAGAGTAGTAGGAGGAGATTGGCTGCATGTTGAATCGAGTGTCAACCGGGCCGAACAGTTGTTGATCCAATGGGTCGTAAGGTCCGTAGATGGGGGTATTTATTCGCCTGGCTCCCCCGTCCGACCCTCCCTCAATCGAGTAATTTGCACTCAGGCTGTAACTCAAAGGCTGAAGGATTTTCCCTGTGTCCTGCCATATATACCGATCAATCACTCTCCCGTCGGCATCTCTGGAATAGAGAGAGTAGTTGGCGGACAACGAGAGGTTGACTCCTTCCAGTAGTCGAGTAGAGAGCGAGACATTAATATTGCTGAAGTTGAGGCTGTCGGCAGCGAAGTTGTAGCTTGAGCTTGCACTCAGGTTGTCGATCAGTCTCAGATTGGTACTCTGGACTTCCCCGGTGGAATCACGTCGTACGTGTTTGGTTTCAAAGACGTTGCTGAGGGCAAAATTGAGATTCATCTGTTCGCCCTGTCCCGGCCCGCCGTACACCTCTTCATCAAAAATGGAGTACCGTCGGGTGCGGCCTGTGGAATCGACCTGAACATCTCGGTAATACCCCCACATCTCGTCACTGAAGTCGGGCCGGTAGCTGAAGCCGACAGTAGGACGCAGAGTGTGCCGGAACCCTTCCAGCTTGCCAACCTGTGCTTGTGAGACACCATAAATGGTGGTGGAAAAGTTGATTCCGGTATTAAACTCACGTCCTGTGGCAAAACCGTGCTTCTGAATTGTGACGATCTCCTGTTGTACTTCGTCCCACTCCTGCCGGGTCGTAGTTGGATACCAATACTCAGTCAAAGAGAAATTTCCGCTGGTGTTTAAAAATTGACTGGGAATCAGATTGTTGGCACTGAGCCGAACCTGCTGGCGGAAACCGAGATCCAGATGCCGGTCGTCTCCGGTTGCCTCCCGGTACTTTGATGGACTGAGAAGCGCTTCAAACCACCCCGTCGGCTCCTCTGCGCCGAGTTCGGGATCGTAGGAAAAGTTGGATTGAAATTCGTTGTTGTAGCGAATCGAAATGGTTTCGTACCAGCGTTGCTGTCCGGTAGGAATATCTCGTTCGAACGGCGTCATTTGACGCAAGCTGAAGGTGGCTCGCGGCCCGGAAAAACGAGCCGAGTTGTCACTGAATTGCTGGTTCAGGCGGTTCGATACATTAAGGGTATACAAGTTGTCCGGATGCCGGTAGCGATAGGTCAGGCTGGAGGAACTGCTGGTTTGAGCCCGTTCATCAATATCGTAAGAGGTTCGTTGATAGTAGTCCTGCGTCCGAAGGTCGATATTGGCATTAAGGCTGGCATAAGGGGAGATATCCTGGTTGTGCTGGATGCCGATCCGGCGGTTGATGATTTCGGTGAAGTCCGGGTCTGTCGACTCCATTCCCCGTTCGGAGGAGTAACCGAGAGTTACAGAGCCGGAATAGTTGCCGGTACGGCGATACTGAAGACGTGTTTCGTTGAAGAATGTCCCGGAAGTGAAAATATCGAAGGAGGTCTGTCCCGTCAAATGGTCATTGAAATACTGAAACCAGCCCAGATTCTGGAGGCCGAGCCCCCGGTTCTGATTATCCTGAAATGCATAGGTTGGTTCCAGAAGCCCGGACCGGCGCCGGTCGATTCCGGACGGGACGTATCCGAACGGAAAAAGAATCGGGTAGGGAATATCGAGAAGGAACAGCCGCGCATTGGTGAAAAAGACCTCTTCTTCTTCTACCACCTTCATTCGGTCTGCTTCAATATAGTAGTACATATGTGTGGGCGGACAGGTAGAGTAGCGTCCCTGTTCTACAAATACCTCTTCCCTGGAAACATTTTTTACCTTGTCTCCGCGTATGAACCCCTCTCCGGCATTGACTTCTGCCGCGTCAAATTTTCCCCGGCCGGTATCATAATTAAAGAGGATTCTTGAACTTCGGAGTTCCCGGCTGCCTTGTGTCAGTTGGGGGTAGGCGAGAGAATCCGCCGGATTATCCGATTCAGCATGGACTTCGGCCCGATTCAGGAAGAGAGAGATTTTTCCGGCAGTCAACCTGTTCTCCGTATGGGTTACATTGGCCGATCCATACAAAATTGCCTCTTTTTCTGTTCCCGCATGATACACCAGAGAGTCTCTTGACTGAAACTGAACGACGTCCCCGGAGGGGCTATCCGAGAGAGCCGCACCGGTATTGCTCCCCGTGACTTCAGAGGCGTGTTGCTGAGCAAGTGCGGTAAGTGGGGCGATGAACAACAGGATGCAGGCAGCCAACCAGGTTTGTCGAAGAGATGGATAGTATGCCGGTATGCATCCCATACAGATCGCTCTACCTGTTAGAGGTGTTCACGAGCAAGAACCGAAGCGCCATAAAGTGCTGCATCATTCCCGAGAGGTTCATAGAGAATTTCAAAACCGTGATGAAAGGGGGGCATCAGGTGGGTCAATGTCGTTTCCCGTGCAGAGTCTGTTAACCAGTGTCCGGCATTAGCAACCCCGCCGCTGATGACTATTTTTCGGATATCCAGCACATGTATGTAGTTCACAAGCGCATATCCAAGTTTTTCTCCTGCTTTGTGAAGGATCTCCACTGCCAGGTCATTTCCCTCTTCCGCCGCATGATACAGATCTAACGGCTCAAGTTCTTCAAGCTTGTCTCGAAATTTTCTGTAGAGTGGATTCCCTTTCTGGGATCGCAGACGTTTAATAGCATAACGACTCAGAAACCGCTGGCCGAGATATGCCTCGATTCCACCCCGGGTATTGCTGTTGGAAGAGGGGCCACGGTAGTTGATAGTTACATGTCCGAGCTCTCCTGCTGAACCGTTCTGGCCCCGGAAAAGGGATTTGTTGTAGATAATACCGCCCCCCACCCCGGTTCCCAGGGTGAGCATGATAAAACTGTCGAACTGTTTACCAACCCCAAACCGGGATGAACCAAGGGCAGCGAGGTTGGCATCGTTCTCGACAATGCAGGGCATGCCGGTTCGCTTTGTCATCTCATCCGTGACATGGACTGCTTTCCAGCCGGGTAGGTTGGGCGGGTTGAATACCGTTGTCCGGTCTGCAGAGACCACACCGGGCGATCCCATACCAACCCCCGAGAGTGTGCCGGGGGAAGCCTGCGAGAGCTTTTCGACAGCACCGGCAATCCGTTTGAATACATGATTGAGCCCGCCTTCCGCTTCAGTCGGGAGCGTCGTTTTTTCGAGAATTCCTTTTTGATCGTCGATCAGGGCAGCCTTGATATTGGTTCCGCCCAGATCAATACCAATCGAAATCTTTCCATTCCGGATCTGTTGATGTTCCATCAGTGAAAAATATGAAAAAGAGGTGTCAGAGGTAGGGAGAAGCCAAGTTACTTCTCAATGCGATAGACGGTTTCGCCGGGTTTTCTCATGCCATACTCTTCCCGTGCGATTCGCTCCAGCAGGTCGGGGCTTTTTTCAAGACGTTCCAGGTCCTCTTCAAGTTCAAGAGTCTCCTCTTTCAGCTGTTCGATTCGCTCCTGAAGGTCACCCTTTCGCTGGCTCAATTCGTACCGGGTATAGAGACTGTAAGTATCAATAAACAGAAACCATACCGTACCGAATGCAACAAGAATGGCAATCAGAAAGGAGCGTTTCCACCGTAAGGGATTGAGAATCTGCAGATCCATGAGGATTGAACCGTTATTCCAGTACAAATTAAATCAAATCCGGTACGAAACCCAAAAAAATAACCCCTACCGGGTATCAGCCGATAAGGGTTAATCAAGAGAGAGTCAAAAATTGATGACACACAATACAATAAATGCGTGAATCGGGTGGGATTCGAACCCACGACCCACGGCTTAAAAGGCCGTTG
>JBBDRX010000079.1:0-5161 GCA_040905245.1 Balneolaceae bacterium
AAACGATATTTCCAACCCGTATCGTATATACGATGGCCCGGAAAAATAGTTCCAGCCGTTAATATCCGGACTTGTTATCCCAGATAGGCTCTCAACGCAGCACTTCGGTTGTGGTGACGAAGCTTTCTGAGGGCTTTCTCCTTGATTTGACGAACTCGCTCACGAGTCAGGTCGAACCGCTCACCGATCTCTTCAAGTGTCAGAGAGTGCTCCCGGCCAATTCCGAAATAGAGTCGGATCACTTCAGCCTCACGCTTGGTAAGCTTGGAGAGTGCTCGCTCAATCTCGACCTTTAGAGATTCGCCCATCAGGTCATTGTCCGGATCCGGGATCTCCTCATTTTCCAGAACATCCAGCAGACGGTTGTCTTCCCCCTGGGCAAAAGGTGCATCGACCGACAGATGCCTGCCGGAAATCTTCAGGGTGTCGGCTACTTCAGAAACGGTCATATCGAGGCTTTCCGCCAGTTCGGCCGCGGAGGGAACCCGTTCATATTCCTGCTCCAGCTTGGAGAGCTCCTTGCCAATTTTGTTCAACGCACCAACCCGATTCAAAGGTAACCGGACAATACGACTCTGCTCGGCCAAAGCCTGCAAAATGGACTGACGGATCCACCAGACTGCATAGGAGATGAACTTGAATCCACGCGTCTCGTCAAATCGTTTGGCAGCCTTGATGAGGCCCAGGTTTCCTTCGTTGATCAGGTCCCCGAGCGACAGCCCCTGATTCTGGTACTGCTTCGCGACTGAAACAACGAACCGAAGGTTGGCTTTGGTAAGATCTTCAAGTGCTCGCTGAGACCCCTTTTGAATCTCTTTGGCAAGCCGTACTTCATCTTCGGGGGTGATCAGTTTCTCCTTGCCGATCTCCTGAAGATAGCGGTCAAGGGATTCAGATTCGCGAGTTGAAATTCCAGAACTTTTCGCCACGGGCTAATGGATCTAAACGTTAACATTTGTGAATCGGGCTTGTAAAAAACTGAATAACGACCGAAAACAGGTTCCTCACCTGTCGATATAAAACGAAGTCACTATGCAATTGTTGCCTGACAACCCTCTCGGGTGATCTTACGCACTCTATCTTTCAAAGATAGAAAAAAATATATTAAATATCGTCCGCTACACGATCCCGATCAGGTTCCGGATCGGATGCGACCAGGGACTCCTCCTGCAGCGCCCGGCCTAATGCTCTCTTCGCTTTCTGAACAATTGCATACGAGTCGGGGTTCCCTTCATTCAATTTTACGTATCCCGCTCTCAGTACCGGGCTGACCTTATTTTCCCCGAAGGTTATTCCCTCTTTGTTTATTCCGTCAGAGGCTTCACGAACCCACTCTTCCACAGCGCTCGGATTCGAATCCTGAATCAGAAAGGCAAATACATAATCACTATAAAAACCCATATAGCCGCTGGTCCGGTAGAGGGAGGGATTCAGAACCGAAATCAACTCACGCTGGAGCTGCTTAAGCTCTTCCAGGCGAAACCTTGCTCGTAGTGCCTGCAGATCCTCAAGTGTAACAAAGCCGAACCAGGTACTGCGTCCTTCTGCGGCTGACCGGCCAGACGAAGCGATTCCCTTTTCCCACAAGTCGGGAATGAAGCTTCCGTATTCAGAAACCAGCAAGTCCCGGGCCGGTTCATCCCGTTCCAGAGACGGCCGGAGAGCCAGAGAAGCAATGCGAACCAGATTAACAAGCTTGTGTCGGACAGAGTGGCTGTAGACCAGCGGATTCTGATCGTAGGCAAGGATGGCTCCATGGCGATGATCGTCAATCAGCAACGGAATGGCGAGAGTTGCCCCTTCCGGGCCGGATTCAGCCACTGAAATTCGTTTCGGATTCTGGTTGAAATGAATTGCAAATTCGGGCTGCCCGCTTCGAAGTGCCGTATAGACCATCGATTTTTCATCCATTCTCAGTCCGAGGTCGGGACTCATGGATGAACCGGAAGAGTTGAGCACATTCACCCATTGTCCCATCCCCCGGGCGACGAGGCTGGCGCCTCCGGTCGGCAGCATGACTTGCATCATTTCCAGAACCCGGCTCAGAATTTTGACCTTGTGCAGGCGGGGCGATATCCGAGCCAGGCCCTCTTCGTAGTCTGTCCACTCCTGCTGTTTTTCGTGCAGGTCTGTCAGCTCCAGATAGGTATTCAGAACATTGCCAAGTGCATTTTGATAGGCAGACAGAGACGCTTCCACCTCTGCCGGGTCGAGCTTATCTTCACTTTCAAGAACTGTCAGAGCTACGGTTTCCGACCGGTTGACAAACGGTACAATCAGAAGGGATGTAACCGGTACGCTATCATAATAGTGCATCAAACGTTCCGGCTCAAGATCCCGGGATATTTCCAGCAGTACAGGCTTCCGGATATCGGCCCAGGGAAAGAGAAAATGTTCTTCAAATGGTACCCGATCCCTAAACATCACACTCGAATGCGATGTTATACTGGCCTCCATAACAAACTGACGCCGGTCTCTGTTGACCCAGTTCATATAGACGGTGTGCGCACCGACAGACTGCGCCAGGAGGGTAATCAGATCCGAAATAATCTGTTTAAACTCCCGTAGCGACTGTTCTTCTCTTCGATGGCTCATACGCAACCCGCTGTTCGTTAGTCTATCTCTCGTTTTAATAATTCGGCCCGGGAGACCATCTGTTCAAATACCGACAGCCCCTCCTTCCAGAAACCGGAGTCCCGGATATCCTTGTCCAGTGTTCCGATCAGTTCATGTGGCCAGTCCGAGCCACCCGCTTCGAGTACCTGTATATAACGATCCGCAAACGACTCGTCTCCGCTCTCTTTGTACGAATGGTAAAGCGAAAGTACAAGCAGCTCTCCGAACGCATAGGCATAGACATATCCCGGCGTGTGAAGAAAATGAGGGATATAGCTCCACCAGATACTGTACCCGTCCGTCAGGCGGACCGAATTGCCATACAGATCCGACTGCGTACGCTTCCAGTGCTCGGAGAAGTCTTCCACTGTCAATTCGCCCCGGGATCGCCGGGCGGTATGTATCGCATCTTCGAATCGATTCATGGAGATCTGCCGGAAAACAGTTGCAATGAGTCGTCAATCTTTCCCATCAGCAGAGCCAACTGTTCGGAGGGATCTTCCAGCCGTGCCATCAGCTCCTCAAAGACAAGCATCTCTGCAAATACCGATGCGGTTTCGGCCGTTGTGAGTGGAGTTGACGCCTGCAGTTCTCCCCGATTTCTGGAAAGATACTGATGCACCCCGTGCCCCAACTCATGAGCAAGGGTCTGAACATCCCGCAGGGTCCCGTCGTAGTTGAGAAAGACATAGGGATGAACCGAAGCGACAGTGCTTGCAGAGTAGGCACCGCCCCGTTTGCCGGGCCGGATCGCCGCGTCAATCCAGTTCTTTTCAAAGAAGAGTCCGGCCACTCGCTTCATTTCCGGATGGAAGCGCCCAAAGGCATCCAATACCAACTTTTTTGCCTCCCCCCACTCCATCTTCTGTTCACTTTTCGCAATGGGTGCGTACCGGTCAAAATCCATCATTGAATCCAGTCCGAGCAATCCACGTTTCAGCTCGTAATAGCGCTGGACGACTGGATATGACTCCTGCACACTCCCGATCAGTGCCTCTACCGATGAATCGTCAATCTGATTGGCAAGGTTTCTGGATTGGAGCCAGCTGCTGTAGCCCCGCAACTTGTCCGTGGTATGCTTGTCTGCCAGGACGGTATTAAAAACATATGCAAGCTCCTTCTCCATTCCCCGAAGTGTTGAAGTCACAGAGGCGTGTGCACGCTCACGCAGATTTCGATCACTGCTGTGAAGCCGGTTCAACACCTCCTGCTGCGTTAACTCCTCCCCGTCCAGTGAATAACGGGACCGGCCCATCAACTCATCAAAAAACCGCACCCAGGCTGTTCGGCCGGTTACGGCCTTGGCAGACATCACCTGCTCCTGCCCTTCTTCAAGTGTGTGTTCTCTGTACCGTCTTGAAGTCACCAGATAGTGTCGATACGGTTGAAGAGCCTTGCTTCGGATGAGTTTGTCCGCCGATTCCTCATCGATTTTCAGCCACTCTACATCAAAGAATACCAGAATCTGACTGACCTCCGAACCCAATTCATTCGACTCCTGCAGAAGCTTTCCGTAATCGGAATTTCCTGTATCCGTTGACCAGATCAGGTGGGCGTAGGAGCCGATTTTCCGCACACGCTCTACCAGCTGTTCATATCTCTCCAACGCCTTCAGAAACGCTTCCGGATCGAGCCGGGAAATTCGTCCACGATAGTCATTTGAAAACTTCTCAGCCTCTTTTATCAACGTTTTTCGGTCCCGATTCAAAGCCGGGTCTTTTGGTGAACTGTAAAGATCCGAAAGATCCCATACTACCTCTTCAGCACCGTTTTTTTTCTTCGTTTTCCCTTCTGCCATCAACTCCCGCTATTTCTGTTTATTCCCGATTCAGACTGGATGCAATATAGTGATTCACTTCTCTCGTTGAAATGCGGATATAGAGGGACAAAAAGCGGTTACAGAGTATAAAATACAATCGTATTTTTAATGAATAATGGTTAATTTTAAGCTGTTTTATCCGGTTTGATTGGCCTCTCCGCCTTCATGGCAAGAAGAGACACTATAAAACGATTAGGCATCGGCCGCAAACCACACGTACAGAGGTCTTTTCCAAGAACCGGAACAGAGTTTTGATGAACCAGCGCAATCTTCCATTTTTTTAAACTGACACTCCATTGTGAAAGAACTTGAATCGATATTTGGACCCAATAGTGCCCTGGTAGAGGAGCTATACAACCAGTACCAGGAAAATCCAGACCTGGTTCCTGAACACTGGCGAAGCTACTTTGATGAGTTGAACGGAGATTCTTCCGGAAAAACCAATGGAGCTGCAGCTGATGTCGACGTAGCGGAGAGTACCCCGAAAACGACCCCGGCCAAGCCGGCCAGAGAAGAGAGCAGACCCAAGGCCAAAAAAAGTACACCGGCGGCTATCCCGGAAGGTGCAGAATTAGAAAAAATCAAAGGGGTTGCAGCAAAGATCGCCGAAAACATGGATGAAAGCCTTTCCATCCCCACGGCGACCTCACTTCGCGTACTTCCTGTAAAAATGCTTGCAGAGGACCGGACCATCATCAACCGGCACTTGCTGCAGCGGGGTGAACC
>JBBDRX010000080.1:0-4173 GCA_040905245.1 Balneolaceae bacterium
CGACAGCCGTGGATGTTGGTGGAGCCGGCTGGACAAATTTTCAGCATTTCAAGGATCAGGTGATCGATCGCTCCCAAACCCGAATTCTTGCATTTGTCAATATTGTGGGAGATGGAATGAGCGGGCTTCCGGAGCAGAATATTAATGATATGGACCCTCGGATGACGGCGTTAACGGCTAATCGATTTAATGAGATTGTGGGTGTGAAGATTGCCCACTACCGTGGAGACAACTGGAGAGAAACCATCCGCAGAACAGTAGAAGCTGGTGAGCGGGCAGGCATTCCTGTTATGGTCGATTTTGGAGGTGGACGTCCGTCGATTGAGGAGCTGTTTATGGAACTTCTTCGTCCTGGAGATATTTTTACACACGTCTATCACCCTGGCCCTCACAAAGAGCCGGTGGTGGATGCGAATGGACGGGTGAAGCCTTTCGTCTTTGACGCCGAAGAGAAGGGAATTCTGTTTGACGTGGGTCACGGCGGCGGGAGCTTCTATTTCGCGCATGCCATTCCATCGGTGGAGCAGGGTCTGCTCCCTTATAGCATAAGTACGGATATCCATACTGGAAGTATGAATGACGGGATGAAAGACCAGGCCAATGTGATGTCCAAGTTTCTGAATATGGGGCTTTCGCTTCAGGATGTGATCCTTCGGTCTACCTGGAATCCTGCGAAAGCGATCCAGCGGGAAGATTTGGGTCAGCTGGGTGTCGGTGCTGAGGCAGATATCGCTGTTTTTAATATCCTGAATGGGAATTACGGTTTTGTCGATTCCAGAGGGTACAAAATGGATGGCAGCCAGAAAATCGATATTGAACTGACACTTCGGGCTGGAGAGATTGTTTGGGACCTCAATGGCCGGAGTTCTGAGAACTGGGAAGAGGCGCCGGTAAATCCGGAGTAGCGGGAACGGGCCGGTGGAAAGCCGGCCCTTCTTACAGGCGAATAGAAATAGATAATCTACAGTTAGATGCACATAAACAAACTATTCACAATACTCTTTTTGCAAGTCTTTCTGGTCGGGACCGTCTCTGGCCAAACAACCATCTATCCGAAAGAAGAGATTCTTTTTCTCACTTCAGAGTGGGATGGCGAGCGATTCGAAGATGGACGCCCCCGCATTTCGGACTCACTGATTGATAGAGCACGGGAAATCAGAGTGGAAGAGGCGTGGCAGATTCTTCATGAACTGGGGTATGAATATCAGTATGAGGGGAACTGGAAGCGCATTCATGAAGGGGTACCGGTGGTTGGACGGGCACTGACTGCAGAGTATATGCCGATTCGTCCAGACCTGCACGAGAAAATGGTCAAGCGCGCTCATCGGGAAGGCCATTCCGGCCGTCACCTGCACTGGCCAATCAACATGCTGACCGAAGGGGATGTCTATGTTGCAGACAACCGTGGACGTGAAGGGTCATTGATGGGAGATAATCTGGCCAATATTATCTACAACAGGTCCGGGAACGGAGTCATTTTTGACGGATTTGCCCGAGATCTTCCGGGTCTGATGGAGATTGACGGATTCAACGCTTTTGTCAGGGATTTTGGCCCAAAGTTTCTACATGGCGTTCTTTTAATGGGGTTGAACTCACCGGTCACAATTGGTGAGGCGATCGTACTGCCCGGTGACCTGGTGATTGCAGACCGAACCGGTGTGGTCTTTATTCCATCCCATATGGCCGAACGGGTGATCTCGACCATTGAATTTATTGCAACGATTGATCGATTCAAATACGATATGATCCAGGCTTCTACGTACGGCCCGCACGATCTGGATGCAGAGTGGACGGAGGAGATCAAGGACAGCTTCATGCAGTGGCTTCAGGAGCATCCGGATGAAATTCAGTACTCCCGGTCCGAAATCGATCGATTCATGGAAATCCGAACCTACTAGCTACTCCATTCCGGGTTTCGGATGCTTGTCTGGAATCCGATCACTATTAACAAGACTAAGGATTTATGGAAGAGAACAGGGAAACGGGTCTAATCTACAAGGTAGCTCTGATGACAGGTGTGGCCTGTCTGGCGATCGGGCTGATTCTGACATCAATGGGGTCGGGCGCGTTTACCGGACTCTTTATTATCGCTTTCTTTGTCGCACTAGGGATTGGCTTTCGGGGATATGAGACCCTGAAAGGGTTTTCATTTACCATCATGATTCTGGGAGTGGTAACGACGGCTCTCTACTATCCGGACTACTTTACGGAGTTCAATGGAACCAGTACTAGTATTCTGATTATTCCGCTGCTTCAGATTATTATGTTTGGCATGGGGGCCACGATGAGTTTGAGGGCCTTCATCGGTGTCATCAAGCAGCCGAAGGGGGTCATTTTGGGGTTTCTCTTGCAGTTTACAATCATGCCCCTTGTTGGATTCGGCCTGGCAAAATTCAGTGGTTTCCCCCCGGAAATTGCTGCCGGTATTATTCTGGTAGGGTGTTCTCCGAGCGGACTGGCTTCCAATGTCATGGCCTATCTGGGAAAGGGTAATGTCCCTCTCTCACTGACCATTACCTCTGTAAATACCCTGTTTGCTCCGATTCTCACTCCTCTGTTGATGGCACTCCTGGCCGGGACGTTTGTCGAGATTGATACGGTAGCGATGATGTGGAGTATTATGAAGATTGTTATCCTCCCGGTAATAGCAGGTATTATTTTTCAGGAGTTTCTCAGCGGCAAAGCCAAGTGGGTCGATGCTGCCCTTCCAAAGGTTTCGATGGTCGGGATTGGCATTATTGTTCTGGTGACGTCCGCACTTGGGCGAGATGGACTCATAGAGCTTGGAATCATGCTCTTTTTTGTCGTGTTGGCACATAACCTCAGTGGATATCTTCTGGGATACTGGTCTGCCAAATTGTTGAATATGAATGAGACGGATTGCCGGACCATTGCTATTGAGGTGGGGATGCAAAATGCCGGCCTTGCGAAAGGGATTGCGCAGGGAATGGGTAAACTGGCGACTCTCGGACTGGCACCTCTTGTATTCGGTCCGTTGATGAATGTGACCGGGTCTATGCTGGCGATGTACTGGCATGACAATGCGCCGGAAGGAGAATTGGATTATTCGAAATATATTGAGACCCGAAACCGCTTTATTGAGGAGATGACTCGAAGCGGCCGGCTCTCCCCGGAGGCATTAAAAGGTGCATGGGCGGAGGAGGTCAAGAGCCTTTTTCTTGCATGGACAGAAGAGCAGCCGGACGAGAAGAGTTTTACCCGGCAACAACTGGAAGAGTTGATTCAGATCGATTCGGATTATGGCCTGAATGCTCCAAAAAAGCTGAAATAACCTGTAACAAATTTGATGGTGTAACGGAATCATGGATAGAGAAAAAGAGATACTGAAGGTGATTGTAGAGCAGGGCGTTCTGCCCCTCTATTTTCATGAGGATCCTGATACAAGTATTCGATTTTTGGAGGCCCTGCACTCGGCCGGGGTACAGGCAGTTGAGTATGCAAATCGGGGAGAGTCCGCACTGCGGAATTTTGAGAAAATGCGAAAATATTGTGATTCGGATCTGCCGGATCTCTATCTGGGTATTGGAACGATCAAGCGAGACGAAGATGCCCACCGATATGTCGATGCGGGGTCCGATTTTCTCGTCTGTCCAGGACTCGTGGAAGGAGCAGCTGCTGTGGCGAAGTCGGTTTCTATTCCCTGGATCCCCGGCTGTATGACCCCGACTGAGATTATTCGGGCGGAAGTGCTGGGAGCAAAGATGGTCAAATTGTACCCTCTGAATACCTTGGGTCCGGCTTATTAGGGAGCTATTACGGCTGTATTCCCCGATCTTCTTTTTATGCCAACTGGAGGGATAGAGGTCGATGACGAGACCGTTACAGGCTGGATTAATGCGGGTATTGGTTCACTGGGAGGAAGCAAACTTTTGACCCCGGAAATTTTACAGGAAGAGCAGTACGATCTTCTGATAAAAAATACATCCCATGTTCTGAAATTGATCCGTAGGCTTCGGGCCTCTACTGCCCGTTTTACGACAAAGGAGTTGATTGACAGACTAGACAGGTTGTCCGAAGGGGTGGCCTGATCGAACCTGACCATAAAGCCAAAAACAAATCCCAAACGTAAACGAATATTGTTATGAATGAAGCGATTACAAACTACATGAAGGTAGGCCTGGTTCACTTTATGGCGTTTCCCGAAACGATCAA
>JBBDRX010000080.1:4273-28277 GCA_040905245.1 Balneolaceae bacterium
ATGGGGGCGGTCGGGTTCGGTTTTCTGGCAGGCCCGTATAAGGAAGCTAAAAAGGAAGAGGCGTTCGAAGCGCTTGTCGAATCGACCAAAGAGCTTTGTGCCTATGCAGCCGAAAAAGGAGATTTGAATATTGTACTTGAGGTATTCGACTACGATGTGGACAAGAAGAGCCTGATTGGGCCTGCACCCTTGGCCAAACGATATGCACAGGCCGTTCGGGAAGATCATGACAACTTCGGGTTGATGGTAGATCTCAGCCATATACCCTTGATTCATGAGACCATTGAGGAATCAATCCTTCCGGTTAAAGAGTATATTGTTCATGCCCACATCGGGAATTGTGTCGTCAAGGACTCCTCCCTTCCGGCTTATGGCGATCAGCATCCCCGTTTCGGATTCCCTGGTGGAGAGAATGACACACCTGAAGTAATCGATTACTTGAACGTCTTGATGGATATCGGTTTTTTGAATCGGGAGAATCCGCCGATTGTCAGTTTCGAAATCAAACCGGTCGGAGATGAAGATCCCGATCTGGTGATTGCAAACGCCAAACGGGTGCTGAATGAAGCCTGGGGCCGGGTTCAATTGAACAGAAAATAGAAACGAACAGGTAAAGAGACAGGTGACTATGATGAAGATGGTAGTGTTAGACGGATATACAACAAACCCTGGAGATCTGAGCTGGGACGGATTGGAACAGTTCGGTGAGCTGACCATTCATGATCGTACCCCGGCCGATAAAATTGTAGATCGATGCAAAGATGCCGAGATCGTTTTTACAAATAAAACCCCTTTGAGTGCCGATACAATAAAAAAACTTCCTTCCCTTAAATATATTGGCGTGCTGGCGACCGGCTATAATGTCGTGGATATTGAGGCAGCAGCGGAACAGGGTGTGGTTGCGACCAATGCAGCAGGCTATAGTACCGAGTCTGTCGCTCAGTTGACGTTTTCTTTGATTCTTGAGCTTTGTCACCGTGTACAGCGCCACAGTGATTCGGTAAAAGATGGCAAATGGGCCCGGTCCGCAGACTTCTGTTTCTGGGATTATCCGCTAATGGAGTTATCCGGAAAAACGATTGGTATCATAGGGTTTGGTACGATCGGGGAGCAGGTTGCGGATGTTGCAACTGGATTCGGAATGAAGGTACTTGGTAGTAAACGGACCCATACCGATCAATCAAATCGCCCAAATTTTCAATGGGCGGAGACCCCTGAATTGTTGAAAAAATCGGACGTCGTAAGTATCCACTGTCCATTGACGCCGGAAACCGAAGGAATGATTAACAAGAAGAGTCTGGAAACCATGAAACGCTCTGCTTTCCTGATCAACACCGGACGTGGGCCAATTGTTGTCGAACAGGATCTGGCAGATGCCCTGAACAATGGTGTTATCGCCGGGGCGGGGCTGGATGTATTGGGATCAGAGCCTCCTCCTGAGCACAATCCGCTGTTTGGTGCGAAGAACTGCCTAATTACTCCTCATATTGCCTGGGCGACGCGGGAATCCAGAGCGCGACTTCTGGATATTGTAGAGGAGAACCTCTCCTCTTTCCTTGATGGAAATCCGGTGAATGTGATCAATGGATAACAGAGGCCTTCCCGTCGAAACAGAAAAAAATAATGTAATCCAAAAACCTAATATGATGATTCAAATCGTAAAAACAACGACACTCTGGACACTATTGATACTGTTTACCGTCTCCTGCAGTTCGGAACCCACCGAACAGAGTGCAGAGACCGGAGACCGGCCAGATGTGGAGCAGCGTATTGCCGAACTCGGAATTGAACTGACGGAACCTTCTCCACCAACCGCGAATTTCGTGCGAACGGTCCGAACCGGAAATCTCATCTTTCTCTCCGGACACGGCCCGGACCTGCCTGGAGGTGGACGTGTTATTGGCAAGGTGGGTGGAGACCTGACTGTTGAAGAGGGGCAGGAAGCTGCCCGACTTGCAGGGATCTCACTTTTGTCGTCTCTCAAGGCGGAGATCGGAGACCTGAATCGTGTGAAACGGATTGTAAAGGCAACCGGGATGGTGAATGCGCCAGGGGACTTTACGCAACACTCTCAAGTAATCAATGGATTCTCGGACCTGATGGTCGAGATCTTCGGAGAGCGGGGGAGTCATGCCAGAGCTGCTGTCGGTATGAGTTCTCTTCCATTCAACATGGCCGTTGAGATCGAAATTGTCGTAGAAGTCGAGTAACAAAAAAGCGATTGACTCTTCAGGAAACGGTGTAGTCCTACGGTCGGTATTTAAAATGCCGGAAGTACGGTGGGCCGGCAAAGAGATCAAGAGAAGTTCCGGGGAGGCCCGGGGCTTCTTTTTTTATACAGAACCATGACCCCTGATATATCCGGTCGCTATGACTCTTCCTTCAGGATCGACTCGTCCAGCATATCATTGTTATGAAACACGAATCGATTTGAGAAGTTGATTCCCAGATAGACAGACAGAATGGTTCCGGTAAAGATGGCCAGCATAATCATGATCTGATACTGAATGGCGATCATCGGAGAAGTACCGCTCAGAATCTGGCCGGTCATCATTCCGGGAAGTGAGACGAGGCCGATCGTAGCCATGGTCGCCAGTGTGGGATTGGCAGATTTTTTGAGAGCGCTCTGGTAGAACGGAAAGAGTGCTTCGGCGCGGGTGGCACCGGCAGCCAGATAGAACTGATAGCGTTCTCGATTCTGACGCAGGTTATAGTAAAAATCGTTGATCCCGATCACATTGCTCTGAAGGCAGTTTCCCAGTACCATTCCAGTGATCGGAATGGCATACTGGGCTCCCAGAAAAGTTGGCAGTTGAATGACCAGTTCCAGAAAAAAGAAGTTGATCATCAAAATCCCGAGAAACGTGGCACCGAAGATCGGTAGTATGAGAGAAATCTTCGGGTTTAGTTCGCTCCGGTCAATGGTGGCAAAATCAGCAACAATGACCATGACCATGATCCAGGCCAGATTGACCCAGGAGTTGTCGTACTCAAACAGATATTCGAGGTAGTACCCGACAAACAGAAGCTGAAGTGTCATTCGGAGGCTTCCCAGCAGCAGTTTTCGGTTCAGCCCGGTCTCAAACTTCCAGAAAATATAAGCGGGGATCAGCAAGGCCAAAAAGGCAATCAGAAGTCGGGGCCAGCTCAGCTCAATAATATCCATGGTATTCAGGGTTGAATGCGTTTCTGGTCAAGGTCAATGGTTCTGTCACAAAGCTTCAGCCAAAAATCATCGTGGGAAGTAGAGAGGATTGTTCGTTTTCGATCCGCAAACAGAAGGTCGCGCAGTTTCTCCCTGGAGGTTCTGTCCAGTGCGGAGGTCGGTTCGTCCAGCAACAAGAGTGGTTTGTTTAGCAGGAGGCACACAACGATCCCCATTCGTTGGCGCTGGCCTGTGGAGAGTTGTGCCCAGCTCTTGGTAAGCAATGCGCTCGTTAGTCCAAGCGAATCCATCAACGAGTGCAAGGCCTCTTTGTTCGGTTGCCTCTCCCGGTTTCGTCGGAAATTCAAGGGTCGTTCGATTACATCACGAACCGCCCCATTCCCCATATTCAGATCCTGGGGAAGCCATGCCGTTTCTCCCCGGATGTGTCTGATGCGGGAACCTGCGATTGGTTCATCCCGAAAGTACAAAGTGCCGCTTTGTGGCCTCTCGAACCCGAGTATGAGTTTGAACAGTGTCGATTTACCGATACCGGACCGGCCCTTCAGGGCTACTCGTTCGCCTTCAGAGACAGATAGTGTAAAGTTTTGAAAGATCGTCTCTTCTCCATAGGAGAAGGTGAGATTCTCTGCCTTCAGATAGGGCATGGCTGGACAGGTTCAGACAAGGACTTTCTGATTAGGATTGAAATAACCATATTATGTAAATGGATTTACGGATGAAAACCAAACCTGAACGTAAGAGATAAGAGAGAGGTGGCAAGATGGATCGAAAAGCATTTATTGGAACGGCGGGTACAGCACTAACAGCCTTTACTGTTGGATATCCATCCATTCTGATCCCCAAACAGAAAGAGAAGCTCGGAGTGGCTCTGGTGGGCCTGGGAAATTACAGCCGAGGACGCCTGGCGCCCGGACTACAGCAGACCGAGCACTGCGAACTGAGAGGAATTGTGACGGGGACTCCATCGAAAATCCCGATCTGGCAGGAGGAGTACGGCATTCCGGACCGAAGTGTCTATACCTACGAGACCATGCACGAAATTGCCAACAACGATGACATTGATATTATTTACTCGGTCACTCCACCAAAACTTCATACCCGTGATTCCATCGCCGGAGCCGAAGCCGGCAAGCACGTCTGGTGCGAAAAGCCGATGGCCAAAACTGCCGAGGAGTGTCAGGCCATTATCGATGCCGCCCGGAAAAACGGAGTCTATCTCATGATCGGCTATCGAATGCAGCACGAACCCAATACTCGTGAAATCATGCGATTTGCCAGAGAGAAGACCTATGGCCGTGTCGAGGAGGTCGAAGCGGCCGCGGGATTTAACGGAAGCTGGGAACCTGGAGACTGGCGGCTGAGCAGCCACTACGGGGGTGGGGCTCTCTATGATATGGGGGTCTATTCCATTAACGCATCACGATATGCAAGCAATATGGAACCCATATCGGTGATGGGGACGCAATATGCCCGTCGGGAAGAGATGTTCTCCGAAGTGGACGAGCATACGATCTTTGATCTTCGGTTCCGCGATGGTGTAACCGCACACGGCAAAACCAGTTTTGGCGAGCGAATGAACTACCTCGAAGTGGATTGTGAGGACGGGTTCTACAGTCTCGAGCCCTTCCAGTCCTATAGCGGCGTACAGGGAGGAACCAGTGACGGCAGGGAGTTGCCACCGGATCCCGCGCATGCACAGGCTCGTCAGATGGATCGGGACGCTCTGACCATCAAACAGGGTGGAGAACCGACTGTTCCGGGCGAAGAGGGACTCGCGGATATTCGAATTGTTGAGGCGATTATGGAGTCGTCCGGGAGAGGCGGGGAGTGGATCGACCTGTAGCCGGGCCGGAGATGCCAATGAAAGCTGGATTCTGCGAATGAATGATGTTTCTTTCTGTTTCGTGAAGTATGGGCTGCTGTGCGTCCTGGCCTGCGCCCTGCCAGGATGCGTATCCGCAGGAGAAGACTCGCTACCTGACCATCAGAGTTCTCCAGATACAGCAGAGTTGGGCATACGGGCTGAACCGGTTCGCACGGAGAATGTATCATCGGCCATGGACCAATGGAGTACAGACTACTGATACAGTCTCAACTGCCAGGCCTGAAACCCTTCAGGAGCGACTCGCATCATTAAATGAGGTGGCTCCACTGAGTAGTATTGTCATTCAACATCGTGGTAAGATTGTAGCCTCACACTATTTTGACAACACGCATGCGGGGCATCCTCACAATGTGAAGTCGGTCGCCAAAAGTATTCTCTCCATACTCACAGGTATTGCGATCGATCAAGGATATCTGGAGGGTACTGATCAACAGATCGGAGAATTTTTCCCCGACTGGTTCGAATAACATCCGGATCCGGCGCAAGGCAGTCGGGTATGACGTCGTACACGCCTGGGGTAATGGGGGACAGTTTATCAAGATTGTACCTGAACTGGAGCTGGTGATTGCTATTACATCCCGGGAGGGTGGTGGAGCCAGCCGAAGTGATCGTTTTAGTCTGTACGAACGGCTCGATTCGGAAATTGTCTCCTGCTTTTCCGACCAAAGAGAGTAGAAATCATTCGAACGCTCACCTGCGGTTTAGAGTTATATGGAGAAACAGAGGCGGTGTACCTGTTGACAGCAGGCCACAGAAAGAGTGTTTCGGCAGGGTGGCAGACCAGCCTGCCACCTATTTCTGTTGAGTCATATAGCTGGATCCAATAAATCGAAATTGAACAGAGCCAGGGAGGCAAATCACATGTCCTACCATTTTAGCAAGACACTGGATAAACCATTTGATGAGGCCATTGAAACGGTTACAAACGAACTCAAGGAGAAGGGATTCGGGGTATTGACCGAAATTGATATCAAAGAGACGTTGAAGAAGAAGCTGGATGTGGATTTTAGAAACTACCGTATTCTGGGCGCCTGCAATCCACCGAATGCTTATAAAGCGTTGCAGGCCGAACCACATATCGGGCTGATGTTGCCCTGCAATGTCATCGTACAGGAGCATGAAGATGGCAGTGTGGAAGTATCGGCCGTCGATCCGGTGGCCTCCATGCAGGCCATTGAAAATCCGTCCCTTGGGAAAGTAGCCGAGGATGTACGGGCGATGCTGCGGGAAGTCATCAACGCTCTCTAAACTCCTGGCCTACAGATTACCCTGTTTCAGCTCATTTATAGCGTGGTCGGCTGCCCGTGCGGTCAGGGCCATGAAGGTGAGTGACGGGTTTTGACAGGCTCCCGAGGTCATGGAAGATCCATCGGTGACAAACACATTTGGCACGGTATGGATCTGGTTCCATCGGTTCAATACCGATGTCATTGGATCCCGACCCATTCGGGCAGTCCCCATTTCGTGATTGCAACGCCCGGGGTTCACCTCACTATCAAAGGTTCGGATATTTTTAAACCCGGCCGTTTCGAGCATTTCGGCCGCGTCGTTCTTCATATCCACTCGCATCTTGTACTCGTTTTCTTTTAGTTCACAATCGAATACTACGGTCGGTTGTTCCCATTTGTCTCTCTTCTCATGGTTTAACCACATTCGGTTTTCGTGATAGGGCAGAATCTCCCCAAATGCGCTCAGGCCCATGGTCCATAATCCCGGCGTTGAGACAAACTCCTTGAGCTCTTCACCAATCGTATGTTCCCGAATGGCTCTCCACCAGCCCTCCCGGCTCGCCCGTCCCCGGAAGCCGAATCCGCGTACATAATCCCTTTTGTCTGAACCGACATTCCGGAAACGGGGAACGTAAAACCCGTTCGGATTTCTTCCATAGTAGTAACGGTCCTCAAACCCATCGAATGTACCGGAAGCCCCCACCCGAAAGTGGTGGTCCATCAGATTGTGCCCCAGTTCTCCCGAGTCATTCCCCAAACCATCCGGATACCTGTCCGAGGTGGAATTCATCAGAATTAACGTGGTATTCACACAGCCGGCGTTCAGAAAAAGAATATCGGAGTAGTATTCGGTTGTCTCCATGGTTTCTGCATCGACAACCCGCACCCCTTCGGCCCGTCCGGTCTCATTATTGTAAATGACCGAGCTGACAACCGAGTGTGGACGTAATGTAAGATTCCCGGTCTGCTCAGCGGCGGGAAGAGTGGCGGAGTTTGTGCTGAAGTATCCGCCATAGGGGCAGCCGCGATTGCATAAATTACGATATTGACAGGCACCCCGGCCGTTGTGGGGCTGTGTCAGGTTGGCAATACGTCCCGGAGTGAGGATCCGTCCGGGAAAATGCTCCATAAACAGTTCGCGAGCGTACTGTTCCACACAATTCAGCTCCATCGGCGGCAGAAAATTTCCGTCCGGAAGCTGAGAAAGGCCTTCCGGGCGCCCGCTGATCCCGGCGAACCCCTCAACATAGTCGTACCACGGTTTCAGATCGTCATATCGAATGGGCCAGTCGATGGCAATCCCTTCCCGCTCGTTGGCTTCAAAATCGATCGGAGAGAGCCGATAGCTCTGCCGTCCCCACATCAGGGAGCGACCGCCTACATGATAGCCGCGTATCCAGTCAAACCCTTTCTCCTCTTCATACGGCTGCTGGGCATCCTTGAACCACCAGTGTTTGGTCGATTCGGTAACGCGTCCTGCCCGCATATGGATAGGATACTCTTTCTCTTCTTCAGCGGTGATCCGGTCATTTCTGGGGAGTTCCCAGGGTTTTTTGTGCATGGTCGGATAGTCGGCAACGTGTCTGACATTTCGCCCGCGTTCGAGCAGTAGTGTTTTCAGGCCGTTCTCGGTCAACTCCTTGGCTGCCCATCCGCCGGAGATTCCGGTGCCGACGACGATGGCATCATAGGTGTTTTGCTTTTTTGCTTTAATATTCAAATTCATAACAGGATGGATTCGGTTTATAAAATCAGTTGTGTGACGCAGACAGCCAGGGGAGCTTCGATTTCCAGTCCGGAATAGGTGAGTTCTCCCGTCTCCGGATCCCTGTGAAAGACTACAACATTGTTGTTGTCTCTGTTGGCCACAAAAGCGAACTCCCCGGCCTGGTCAATCATGAAATTCCGGGGATGGCCGCCCCGGGTGGGTTCGTGTCCGACTGGACTCAGCTCACCCGTCTGTTCGTCGATAGAGAAGATCGCCAGACTGTCATGCCCCCGGTTCGAAGCATACAGGAACCGGCCGTCGGAGGAGACATGGATATCAGCTGCCGTGTTCTCCCCTTCAAATCCATCGGGCAGCATGTCGGCCCTTTGAATCTGTTCAAGTCCTCCTGTCTGCGAATCGACACGGAGGACGGCTACCGTTGAACTCAGCTCCTCGGCAGAGTAGGCGAACCGGCCATTGGGATGAAACGTGAAGTGTCTGGGGCCTGCTCCGGGCGTGTTCTCGAACCAGGGAGACTCAGCCGCACTCAGCTCGCCACTCTCCGGGTCTACCGCGTAAATCATGACCCGGTCCATCCCCAAGTCAGAGACGTAGATAAACCGGCCGTCCGGAGATGGGTCAATGGCATGGACATGAGGTGCGGTCTGTCTCGGATGGATACTGCTCCCTTCATGTTCAATGATGTCCACGGCCTGGTTCAGCCCTCCGTTTTCCCGAACCGTATAGACAGCAAGATTCCCCTCCGCATAGTTGGCGACATAGATGAACCTTCCCAGTGGGTCCACACTGACATGCGCCGGGCCCAGTCCGTGAACCGACTGTTCATTGATCAGGTTCAGCCGGCCCGTCTGCCGATCAATTTGATAGGCGCTCACCGTGTGATGCTCACTCTCGTCCGAAAATGGTACCCGGCTGATGCTATAGAGATACTGTTTTGTTGGATGAATGGCCTGGAAATTAGGCCCCTCCCGGTTAGAAACAGTCTGAATCAGATTCAGTTCCACCGCATCCCGGTCAAATTCATAGACGTAAAGACCCTCGCTACCCTCTCCGGCGAACGTACCCACATAGATGATCTCTTTGATCTCCGGCTGTCCTGTACACCCGGTTGTCCACACGCAAAGGAGCAGGACACTCATCGCAGCTGTAACGATTCGTATAAATTGGTTCATGATTGGATCTCTGTTTGTTTCAGTTTTTCGAGTCACTATCGTAGAAATCGGGTCACCATCGAACTTTCTGAAAGGTCCACCCGGGTTCTACTTTCTGCATTTCTGTTTCGTCGTGCCGGCGCGTTAACCCACAATCCAGGTAGTTCTGATGGAGTTTATCCAGAGCTGTATGGTCCAGCTCTATGCCGAGTCCCGGTTCTGCAGGAACCTCAACGGCTCCATCCTCGATGGACAGCCGGCCACCCCGGACAATTTCATCGGACTGCCATGGATAGTGTGTATCGAGGGTATACGGCATCCGGTCGTGGATTCTCCCCCGAGCAGATCCACCACTGGCCGGCTGTGGTTAGTTCCACGATAATGCGAAGTGCATACGGGGCGTGAAGACCGCCTGCAGAATTTCATTTGGCCGTGGGTCGTAACGCCCACTTCGGGCTGAACCGGTACGTCTGATGCCAACACGTTCTATGTTGCCCAGGTCCGGCCGACCTCTTCAAATGGAATACACGCGTCGTACCGTCCGGGAACATCTTCGTACCGAAGGACTTCCGTCGCGCCGGGTTCACTTGTGAAATAGCCCATCATCGTCAGCTCCTTCATAACCAGAAAGAAGGGAGGATGCTCTTCGGTTCCCTCCAGTGCCGCGATATTCTGCTTGTGAGCAAACTCGTACTGTGTCTCGGGGTCCAGATCTGTAAAACGTTCTCCATGGATCTCTTCGGCTTGCCGGCCAAACCGCTCCAGTCCGGCGACAAACTGCTCTCGCTCTTCCGGGTTATAAACGGCGGTAACCATCTCTTCGATAAAACCGGGAACACCTACCTCGGAGGCTCCCGGGGTCTCGCCGGATGGAATGATGACATCCGAAAGAACGGTTAGAAGATGCGCCTGATCACTGTCGAAAAAGACCGGTTCCCAGTCCACTTCCAATTTTGCAGTACAACCTTGTAGCAGTCCGACAGCATTTGGGGCAAAGACCAGCCCACCCATGATCATTGCGGTTCGCTTGATGGCTTGTCTCCTGTCCATGGTCATAAGAGAAGGATAAACGTTTTTGGAAGATGGCTCGTCATCTTGTCATTAATACTCCTAATTTAATAGATCTGAACGAATTGGCAACAGAGATCTTCATGATTTGTGCTGGACGGCAGCTCCGGGACAGCTCTGTCGGCCGCGCCGGCCAGGCAGGGTGGAGTGAGGAATCGGGGCGTTGTATAGAACGGTTCGAAGCCGGGAGACCTACCAAAAATAGAGGATACCACTGATACCGACGGCCCAGCAGTAGTAGGCAAAGTAGTGGAATTTTTCTCGTTTGAGCAGCAGTATCAGATACTTCAAAGAGAAGTATCCAGCAATAAAAGAGGTGAAAAAACCAATGAAAAGGCTCACGACGGCTGCTGTTTCTATCCCGTTTTCTGCGATCTCCGACAGTTCCAGAAGCATCGCGCCGGCAAGCACAGGCAGAACCATCAGAAAAGAGAAGTTGGCCACCTGAGTTCGATCGATTCCTGTAAAAAGGCCGACGGAGATGGTTGAACCGGCACGGCTGATGCCGGGAATAATGGCCAGTGCCTGGGCAACTCCCATCAGGAACCCGCGTTTTGCATCGACCGGCTTGTCGGGATGGACAACAAATCGTGTGGAAAACAGCAAGCTGCCCGTAACAAGGAGCATAAACGAAACCAGAAGGGGATCCAAAAACATCGATTCGACCGTGTCCTTTAGTGTGAATCCGGCCAGCATGGCGGGAATCATACTCAACAGAATGATCATGCTTAATCGCGTATTCGAATCGGTTGCATATCTTCCAGCTCGAATACCGGTGATGGAAAAACTCTGAAAAAGGTCCCGGAGCATTTCCAGGATTTTTTTCCGGTAATAGACGACGATACTGCAGAACGATCCGAAATGAACCACGATTTCGAATGTGATTCCCGGTTCCAGGTTGTTGCCGAACAGTGCCCGTGCCAGCGCAAGGTGGCCAGAGCTGCTGACGGGTAGAAATTCGGTGACTCCCTGAAGAATTCCGAGTAAAATGGCCTGCAGTAGATCCATGGAAAGTGTTACTATCTGATTTAAAAGGTAAACCGATTTGCCCCAGTCCGGGCCGATTTCTGAAAATACGGATTGTTTCCGGGTTGCCTCTTCCGTTATTTGTCGATTTCTTTCCAACTGTCAGGCTTTTGGTCCGAAGACCCTTCCCGATCCAAGAACGAACTGGCTGGCTCTATTTGGAACCGGGTCCATTCGTTAATCCGGAGCGAGGCGAACCGGTTCAGACAGTTCAAGAAAAAAGACGGTATAAAATAGGGAATCGAGATGGTACTTCTACTTTTTTTCATCGGTCTGGGACTGTTGATTTTCGGAGCCGAAATTCTGGTGCGGGGTGCCTCTCGTCTTGCGGGTTCGTTCGGTGTTTCTCCACTGGTAATCGGCTTGACTGTCGTCGCTTTTGCAACCAGCTCTCCGGAATTTGCGGTAAGCCTGGGATCACTGTTTCAGGAGCAGCAGGGGATGGCTTTGGGGACGATTGTAGGAAGCAATATATCCAATGTTCTTTTGGTTCTTGGTGTCTCTGCACTGCTCTCTCCATTGGTAATTACCCGGCAGTTATTGCGGCTCGATGTTCCGGTTGTCATTCTTCTCTCCCTGGTCGTCTATCTGTTTGCCCTGGATCTGGAGTTCAGCCGTCTGGAGGGTGGGCTGCTGTTTACCGGGCTTATTATATACGTTTGGTTTATGATTCATAAAAGCCGGAAAGAGGGGAAGGCTGAAGTGTATGAAGAGGGCTATGGAGACCTGCGGGAGCCCTCGCAACATTGGGTCCGGTCATTCGGCCTGGTCATACTCGGATTGGGTATGCTGGTTCTGGGATCGCATTGGTTGGTCGATTCTGCCGTAACGATCGCAAACTATTTTGGTGTCAGTGATCTGGTGATCGGGTTGACGATTGTCGCGATCGGGACATCCACTCCGGAGCTGGTCACTTCGGTGGTGGCAGCGGTGCGCGGGGAGCGGAACATGGCTGTCGGCAATGTGATCGGCAGCAATATTTTTAATCTGATGGGAGTCCTTGGATTGACCAGTCTGCTTTCTCCGGCCGGGATGGCGATCTCTTCCGGGGTTGTCGGTTTTGACTTGCCGGTGATGGTGGTTGCTGCATTTGCCTGCCTTCCCATTTTCTTCACTGGAACGGAGATAAGCCGCAAGGAGGGAGTTCTCTTTCTCGCATACTATATCGCTTACCTGCTCTATTTGATTTTGGCCGCCTCTCAGCACGATGTATTGCCCCGGTTCAATCTGGTAATGGGGTACTTTGTAGCTCCGCTGACGATAGTTGTCATAATTGTGGTGGTTTGGCGAGAGATTATGAGGCGGAGAGACAGGATCTACTGATTCAAAGAAGTGCCTTTTTTATTGTGTTTGTACATGATTTTTCAGAAGTTAATGAAATTAATATTGGGAGAAAGACAGTTATCTGTACCTTGTAACCAATACGATATGCATTCTGCCACCACAGATGGTGGTTGTATCTCTTTTGTAAAAAAAGTCAGTGGACCATGGCAACTGTTGAGAAAGTTACATTTAACAATCGGACGAGTCGTGAGTTCAGCCAGACGGTGAAGCGTCGGGTGGACGACTACTTTGAACAGAACCAGATATCGAAACATGCAAACCTGGAGATGGTGGTCAAAACGGTTCTGCTTCTGACACTCTATTTCGGATCCTATGGATTGATCATCTCCGGGGCTTTTTCGCTCGGAACCATGTGGTTTCTCTCGTTTCTGATGGGTATCGGGATGGCCGGAATCGGGTTTTCCGTTTCACACGACGCCCTGCACGGGGCATACTCATCGAACCGCCATGTGAATCGTATGCTGGGCTTTACGTTCGACCTGATGGGGGCCAACGGATACATCTGGAAGATTACGCATAACATTATCCATCACACCTACACCAACATACACGGGCATGACGAGGATCTGGAAGTGGCGGCATTCATTCGTCTCTCCCCCCATTCGGAGTATAAGCCGATTCACCGGGTTCAGCATATTCTGGCGTTTTTTGCCTACAGCCTGGCGACCTTTTTCTGGGTGTTCGTCAAGGACTATGTCAACTTTATGAAACCCAACATTGGTCCATACAACAGCAAGAGCCATCCGGTTTCCGAATGGGTGATTCTGTTTGTAACCAAGGCGATCTATTATGGGTATATGCTGGTTCTACCGATGCTTTTGCTGGATATCACCTGGGTACATCTGCTGATCGGGTTTACGACTCTGCATCTGACGGCCGGCCTGATTCTCGGGATTATTTTTCAGCTTGCTCACGTGGTCGAAGAGACCGATCACCCACTACCGAATGAGGAGAATATTATCGACGAGCACTGGTTGATTCACGAGATGGTAACCACCAACAATTTTGCCCGGGACAACAAGGCGCTATGCTGGTTTGTCGGTGGGCTCAATTTTCAGATCGAACACCACCTGTTCTCCCGGATTTGCAGTGTCCACTATCCGGCGATCAGCCCGATTGTGGAACAGACAGCTCATGAGTTCGGTTTGCCCTACAACCATCATGATACCTTCTTCCAGGCCGTTGCTTCCCACTACAGAACACTGAAGAAGTTTGGCGATCCCGACTTTGTCTATGAAGAGGCTACTGCCTGAAGGATTGTAACGAGTGGTGAATGTCTTCCTTTGTCAGGTTTCACTATTCAATCTTCAGGTATCATCTGTGGGTTCCAGACTACTTCCCACAGGTGGAGGTCAGGATCCTGGAAATAACCGGCATAGCCACCCCAAAATGTGTTCTGAACGGGTTTAACAATTACGGTTCCGGCACTCTTCGCTTGTTTCATAACGGTATCCACCTCTTTTTTTCGATGAAACATTATGTCCAAGGGAGAACTCCGTCGGATTCGTTTTTACAGGAATTAGTCCCGAGACGTTGAGCCGGGTACGGAGTCAATTCTCCTCAAAATAGGCGGAATCAGTCTCAGGTAGAACTCACCGTACAGACCACATCCATCAAATCGACGTTTGTTGCAAACCTGTTGAGAACAACTTCGTCATGAAGCCGCTCATTGTATCCCAGTAACTATTTTTCCATCTCCCGCCAGTAGTTGTTGGCGGCAGCAACCGTTTGAAAGTGAACGGCGATGACATGAGAAGAAGCGATCAATGCGTCGGGGTCTTTTGAGTAGACATCTCGCAGCATGAACAGAACCTCTTTATCGGGTTGAGTGGAGGTGACTCCCTTTCGGGCAAGTTGTATGGCTACCTGGAAACCCTCTTCCGGTGTCTCCGTTATCAGGCTCAGGGTTTGTTCATTATTTGTTTCCGGCCTTGTATCTGATTGAGCGTACAGGCCACTTTCCGGACCCAAGAGGAAAATCGAGAAGAGTAGACAGATCACTTTCATAGAATGTTCGTTTATTGACGTTGTGGATACAATGATAACGGGTCTGTAAATAGCAGGTGCCATACTACGAATCCTGCTTAATTAAATCAATATAAAAGTAAAAAACCGTTTTTAAAGTTGTTATTTATTTAAGGCTGGTTTACCTTTTAAAAGAGAGAGTTGTTAGGACATTCTCACCATCGTCCTGTCTCTCTATGGCGGGATTGTTTATCCGTTATTTATTAACAGGCCGGCTGCACCCGGTTGTGCACAGACAGGTATTGAGAAATGAGTGATATTGTTACCGACGAAGACGTTAAAACATTGGTCCATTCCTTTTATGATCGAGTCCAGAAGGACGAACGCCTGGGATATATCTTTACTGATTATGCCGGGGTGGACTGGGATTATCACTTGCCCCGGATGGTCGATTTCTGGTCGAATCTGTTGTTTCAGACAGGGCGATACAAGGGGCGGCCTTTCCGAAAACATGTACCACTTCCAATCCAAAAAAAAGATTTTGTTCGCTGGCTATCACTGTTTGAATCTACCGTAGATGAGCATTTTGAAGGTGAGAAAGCGAACTATGCCAAGGAGATGGCTGCGAAAATTGCATCCGCATTTGCCTTGAGGATGGAGATGGAGGGGAAGTTCGATCAGACCTCTTGAATATAGTGGGAAGAAATTTCTCCATTTGATTGTTGGTTCCAGCTATGAGGTACCAAGTCTGCTGCTGAAAACGTTCTGTCTGTTAACCAAGAGCGACATCAAGGATCATCATGATTGTAAAACCGACTAACGTAGCCATCGTTACCAGGTCAATATTTTTCTGGTTTTTTTGCGATTCCGGAATTAGCTCTTCAACAACGACAAAAATCATGGCACCTGCGGCAAAACAGAGTGCAAAGGGTAGAATTTCCTGCATATAAAGAACAAAAAATGCGCCGGCTACACCAGCCACTGGTTCAACCATACCCGAAGCCTGACCAATCGAGAAACTTTTGAATCTACTCATTCCCTCTCTCCTCAAAGGCATGGAGACGGCCGTGCCTTCGGGGAAATTTTGCAGACCTATACCAATGGCGAGAGCAACAGCTCCACCGATTGTGGCGGTTGACGCCTCTCCGGCAGCAGCGCCAAATGCTACCCCGACGGCCAGCCCTTCTGGAATATTATGTAGTGTTATTGCAGATACAAGCAGGGTGCTTCGTTGCCAGGACGTTGAAATACCTTCTGCCTGATCCATTTTCATTCGAGGATGCAGATGTGGAAGAACCATGTCTACAGCTCTCATCAGAACACCGCCGCTTAAAAAACCGACTGCCGCAGTGAGCCATGAATTGAATCCCATTTCATCGGCCATTTGAATTCCGGGTGCAAGAAGTGACCAGAAACTGGCTGCAATCATAACTCCGGCTGCAAACCCGAGCATTGAATCCATCACTTTCGGGTGTACATCTCTTGTAAAAAAGACAAGCGATGCACCGGCAGCAGTGACTAGCCAGGTAAAAAGGGTGGCTAAAAACGCCTGTGTAACCGGATCGAATTGTGATATGAAATGTATCATTATTACAGGAATTATCTTGATCTCAAAGGGTCTGCAACCATTATGGTTTTAACCCGTCCACTGAGACTATCGTGTTACATAGAGCTCTAAGGTGTGTAATTATTTTACTCTGTCCCTTTACAGTTGCAACCCTGGGCAGCCTATCAATGGTACTATAATTTGTTGAAAAACTCCTCAAAAAGGTATTTGAAGAGCTATTCCGAAATAAAAAACGAGTATACCAATCATCGGGAAGAACATTGGTACGAATGTTGCTTCAACAAAAGCTGTAGAAATTCTTCCAACGATAACATTCAGTACTCGGGGTGTGAATCCATTGTCAACATATACAAACTCTGCACAAAACGGGAATGTTCAGGATGGCCTGAGTCCCCTCAGGATTTCAATAGCATCCACGTTTACCAGCAATCCGGTAGAGGATGTACTGACGTTCTGGGGAAATAGATTCGGGTATCATACAGCCGTTCAGTTCTCACCCTATGATCAGGTCTTTCAGGAACTGCTGGATCCACACTCTTCATTTAATCACCCGGATCAGGATGCGAGAGTCGTTTTATTGAGATTGGAGGACTGGATTCGAAACCTGTCGGATACTAGGGAGTCTTCCATTCACAGCCATATTACGGCGAATATTCACGACCTGATAACGTTCACGGCCAAGGCCGCAATGTTTACAATCGCACCCCTCTTTGTGTCTATTGCCCGGAATTCCCTGGGATCACGGATAGATCCGGAGAGGCAGAATTATTATGAACAGCTGATTAAAAATGAGCTGTCGGGCCAATCCAATATTTACGTCACCACATCAGATGACATTGACAAGGTGTATGGTGTGGAGGACTACTATGATGCGCAGAAGGATCGGTTAGGCCACATTCCATTCAAGAGTGACTATTTTTCCGCGATGGGTACCTCTTTGTTCAGAACCATTCTTGCCAGCAGACGGGCTCCTTACAAGGTCATTGTGTTGGATTGTGACCATACATTGTGGGGAGGGATCTGTGGAGAAGTATCACCAAGTTGAATCTGTCCGGGCCTTACGCATCCCTGCAGTCTTTCATGCTCCGACAGAAAGCATCAGGTAAAATCCTTTGCCTCTGTAGCAAAAATGTACAGGAGGACGTAGACCGGGTGTTCCGTGAACGTCCCGATATGCGCATCCGGGAAGAGGATGTTGTGATGTCCAAAATCAACTGGCAACCCAAATCCCGAAATATCACAGAGATGGCGGAAGAGCTGAATCTGGGCCTCGACAGTTTTATTTTTGTCGATGACAACCCCGTGGAGTGTTTTACCCGACTGTACGATGAACGGATGATCACCTCGGGAGTGGACCCGGGGCTTCTAAAGAATCCGGATTACGTCAAGGTTTCCCCTATCCTGGACGATTACGACAAGTTTGACGCCTCGTTCTTTGGCTATACTCCCCGAGAGGCTTCCATGATTGATCCCCAGCAACGACTCTTCCTTGGAGTGCTGTTGGGAAGCGTTCGAAGATGCAGGATATAACCCTCACACATATGCCGAACCCGTGGGTGTGTTTGGCGGGGCCGCCATCAATACCTACATGATTTTCAGTGGGGTGTACAATCGTTTCCACTCCGAGTTTCTCTCGTCGGTGGTCGGAAATGATACCAGCTTTTTGGCAAACCGGGTCTCTTATCAGCTGAACCTGAACGGGCCAGCTGTGACGGTTCAAACCGCTTGCTCGACGAGTTTGGTTTCGATTCACCTCTCGATCCAGAGCCTGCTGAACGAGGAGTGCTCCATGGCGTTGGCCGGCGGTGTGGCCGTCTGGGTTCCACATGAAGCGGGGCATCTGTATCAAAAAGGCAATGTCTTCACCAAGGATGGACACTGCAGGGCATTCGACGCCAATGCGACCGGTACCATTTTTGGAAGTGGGGCGGGAGTGGTTCTTCTGAAACGTTTTAATGACGCTATTGCAGACGGAGATACGATCCATGCGGTCATCAAAGGGTCTGCCGTCAACAACGACGGGGCCAAAAAAACACACTATACGGCGCCGAGCGTAGATGGCCAGGCAGAAGTGATCGTCGCCGCACTTGCAAGCTCCGGGCTTGGTGCAGACGAGATCTCCTATGTAGAAACACACGGAACCGGGACACTGATTGGCGACCCGATCGAGGTACGAGCCCTGACAAAGGCCTACCGTGCCTTCACCGATCAAACCAATTACTGTGGTATCGGGTCGGTCAAGCCGAATATTGGCCACCTGGATGCCGCTGCCGGAATTGCCGGATTGATTAAAGTGGTACTGGCGATGAAGCACAAAATGATTCCTCCCAGCCTCCATTTCGAGAAGTCCAATCCCGCCATCGATTTTGTCAACAGTCCCTTCTATGTTAATGACCGTCTCAAAGAATGGGTCTCGCCGAATGGAGCCCTATTGCGTGCGGGCGTGACCAGCCTGGGGATGGGAGGTACCAACGCCCATCTTATTGTTGAGGAGGCACCTGTCGTGGAACGTCCGGTCGTGAACGAAAGTGGGCCTGTCCTTCTGACCTTCTCTGCAAAGAATACAGCTGCACTTGATGACTACTCTTCAGCACTTGCCGGTTTCCTGAAGTCCAATCCGGACACCGCTCTTTCCAATGTGGCTTATACGCTTCAACGAGGAAGAAAAGAGTTCCCATACAGGAGATTTCTCACAGTGAGTGATCGGGCCGATGCTATCGAAAAGCTTGAAAAACGGTCCGCAGATTCGGTCAAAACCCATGCCGATGCTGCGGACGGCAGAGAGGTTCTGTTTCTGTTCTCCGGACAAGGAGCCCAATATGTGAACATGGGCCGAGATCTGTACCGACAAAATTCGGTGTTCAGAACACATCTGGACCGATGTGCGAAGATCCTGAAACCGATCATGGAAACTGATATCCGTGCCTTGCTGTTTCCCGAGCCGGGTAACGAGGAGGACTTCACCCTTCAATTGGGTAACACCGTGAATACACAACCGGTGATTTTTTCCATTGAGTACTCAATGGCAATGTTATGGATGGATCTCGGAATAAAACCGGCAGCCGTTCTTGGGCACAGCCTCGGAGAGTTTGCGGCTGCATGCATAGCGGGTGTATTTGACCTGGAGACGGCCCTCAGACTGATTGCAAAACGAGGCCGCCTCATGCAGGCACTCAAGCCCGGTTCCATGCTGGCGGTTATGCTCCCGCCGACCAAAATGGACGCGTATCTGAATGAAAGATTGTCTATTGCCGGTATTAATACGCCCACCTCCTGTGTCATCTCCGGAGATGTGGAAGCAATTGAAGCAGTCTGGAAACAGTTTCAGGAGGAGGGCGTCCACACACACCTGCTCGAAACATCACATGCGTTCCATTCCCACATGATGGATCCGGTGCTCAATACTTTCCGGGAGTTTGTGTCTGAAATGACCCTCAACCATCCGACTATTCCGATTCTCTCGTCCGTCCGGGGAGAATGGGGGGCTCCCGAGGACGTTACAAATCCGGAGTACTGGGTAGACAGCATCCGCCATCCGGTTCGATTCGCCGAAGCTGTGGAAAAATTATTTGACAAACCCGGGTGGATTCTTCTCGAAACGGGGCCCGGCAATATTCTCACTACGCTGGTAAAACAGCACCCTGACATCCCACCAAAACAGGTGTTACTTCAATCGTTACGGCACCCGAAAGTAAAGCAGGATGACAACGTGTTTGTCCTGAACACACTGGGGCGACTCTGGTCGTGTGGCTACCCTGTTGAATGGGAGCGGGTCTACAAAGAGAATCCGGTCCATAAAATACCGCTGCCGACCTACGCGTTCCAGCGGATTAGGTGCTGGATCGATCCCGTCCTGAAGGACTCAGGGATTCTTGCGAATCACTCAGAGAACGAGATCGTGGCTCACGTTGACGGTATCAACAAAGGCTCGGAAAAGAGGAGCATGGTGGAGGAGCTCACGACGATCTGGCAGGAGTTTCTGGGGATCGAGAATATCCAAAAAGAGGATAACTTCTTTGATCTTGGTGGAAACTCGCTGATCGCTGTCCAGCTTTTCGACGAGATCAAGTACAAACTGGGTATTCAATTGCCGCTTTCGGCACTATTTGAAGCTCCGACCATTGAGCAGATCGCCAAACTGATCGAGCCCTCTGTTGATGTGCAATTGATTCCGAAAAGGCACACCTCTGTTCTTGTGAAGATTCAGGAAGAGGGCAAAGAGCGGCCTTTCTTCTGTGTACACGGGCACTTCGGAAATGTTCTGTTTTTCAATGAGCTGGCTCGCCTGCTGAGTAAGAACCGGCCGTTCTATGGTGTCCAGTCCGTCGGGCTGTCAGGTGAAGAGGCTCCGCTAACCAGCATTGAAGCGATGGCTGAACGTATTATTCTGGAAATGCGGGAGGTTCAACCCGAAGGGCCATACTCCTTCGGAGGCTACTGCTACGGCACGTTGGTCTCCCGGGAGATTGCCAAAAAGCTGGAAGAAATCGGAGAGACCTATACCCCCATTGTGATGATTGACCCTCTTCCAAGAGCGTATGCAAAGGTGTTGGACAAGAAGGTTATTGATGTCTTCCAAAAGGTCTCCCTTGAGCAGAAGAAATGGATTCACGGAGGGCATATCCGGGAAAAATCATTGATCGGTTCCATTCACTACCTGTACGGGAAAGTCCTCAATAAGCTGAAATTCCAATCCAAAACCATGGCCTTCAATACCTGGCTTCGAATCAAGCGAATCAGTAACTGGAATATGCCTGCTGTTTTCAGGGATGTGGAACTGGCCAACCGGGTAGCTCACGACAATTACATATCTAAACTCGATAGAACCTTCGATGCGGATGTCGAGCTGATACTCTCCAAAAATGTGACCGAGAAATTTACATCGGATCCGGCATCTGCCTGGACGGGATTCACCAAAGGGAAGATGAATATTCACCTGGTCGAGGATGACGGGGTCATCATGAGTGGTGAGATGTTTCATGAGCCCTATGTACAGGCGACGGCCAGGGTGATCCAGTCAATCTGGGGGTCACACGAAGCAGAGAAGGATGTAGCGAACGAGTCAGTAACCATCATAAATGAGAAAGAGGCATACCATGAATCCATACCCGCTTAGTGTGATAACAGATTTTCCCACGATTCACCGACCGTTGAGTGATCTATTCGATCCCGAGGTACTATTATCTACTGTTGGAAGGTTGGAAGAAGGCGGTGTGCATTTGTGGGTGATCTACCGAGTTGGTTCTCATAGTAGAACCAACGATGAAGCACGTCTTCTGAGCGAGCATGAACGATACCGGGCCCAACGATTTCGCTCTGACAGAGATCGAAATCTGTTTGTATCCGGAAGGTACTATACACGGATTCTGTTGGCCGGTTACGCGGGGATTTCTCCCGAGCAAGTAACGATTGGGACGGATGCGTTCGGAAAACCGTTTTCTGATGTGGGCCTGCATTTTAGCATTTCGCATTCTCGCGATTTGTTGCTTCTCGGGTTTTCGGATACGTCAATTGGCGTCGATATTGAGCAAAAAGATCCTTTAACTGCGATCGAACGTATCGGGAAGAACCATTTCGCTGAAGCTGAAGTTCAACAATTAATGATCGATGAGGAAGCCGGAAGGCTGGATACTTTTTTTAATACATGGACGAAAAAGGAATCTGTAATTAAGGGGATCGGGAGGGGACTCCATATTTCGCTTCAGGGGGTCAATGTTGCGAATCGGGATGGGTGTGTTCGATGGGAGATCCCGGATGGCCCCAGCTATGGGAGCTGGTACGTTCGGGGAGTAGAAACCAATCCGGGGTATGCGTCTGCTTATGCTACACAAAATCCAGCGTCCAAACTCCGAACGTTCCACGTGGAATATTGATCGTAATCGTAATGCGAGCTACTCTCATCACTCACGTTGTCAGAAAAACAAGAAGTCTTCACGAATTGGGATCAGGCAAAAGAAGAGATCCGTAAACGGTTACCAAAGCCGCTCTTGTTTGAAGGCCTCGGCTGGCACCCGATACATGAAAATCACTTATTCCAGCAATTTCACCTGGACCGGATCCTCTACCTCTGCCAATAGTACGTACGTGACCAAACTCCCAACCTATCCAAGTAATTTTGGCATGATTGGCTACAAAATACCCGTGAAGCTGGTTACATTGATGAACATCACCAACAAATCAGGTCCCGACTATCTACTTCTGGTTGGCTAAATTACAGAGGGAGGGGGCAACCATTTTTTAAGTAAAGAAAAAATTAGATGAAACAACTCCTCCAAACAGATGAATCCAAATCAACTATTCTCATTCGATTTCTTGTTGGAGTGGTATTTTTTTCAGAGGGGGTCCAAAAATTTATGTATCCGGAATTGCGAGGTCCCGGTCGATTTGAGTCGATCGGAATTCCATTTCCAGAATTTTCCGGATATATGGTTGGTGGGTTAGAAGTTCTGTGCGGACTGCTTGTCTTGGCAGGTTTTCTTACTCGATTTGCTGTTATTCCTCTTATTGCCATTATGCTAACCGCTCTTTTTACAACAAAACTTCCAATTTTGCTGGGTACCGGCTTTTGGGGATTCAGTTTAAGAGAACTTGAGTATTACGGACTCTTAAGCATGCTGCATGAATCCAGAAATGATCTAGCCATGTTGATTGGGAGTATTTTTCTCTGGATAAAGGGAGGCGGGTACTGGTCAGTCGATATAATGCTTCTACAAAAAGAGAACTGATCGCTCGAATTTAGTATTCAACTTTCATAATCAGTAGACAAAACAAGACGTGTATCTATTTAATATGTGGCACGTTTTATATTCGCAAACTTGACCAGGGAGAGCATAACCGGTACTTCAATCAGCACTCCGACAACGGTTACCAAAGCCGCTCCTGATTGAAGGCCAAAAAGAGCGATTGCAACAGCTACAGCCAATTCAAAAAAGTTACTGGCTCCGATCATGGAACCGGGGGCACAAACCTGATACGGGAGTCCGATTTTTTCCGCCATACCAAGCCAATATAAAAATGAAGTAGGTTTGAAGAGTTAACGGAATAGCAATCAGCAAAATATCGACAGACTGATTAATGATGCGTTCGCCTTGATAGGCAAACAGCAAGACCAGGGTAATCAGCAGTGAGGAGATAGAGACAGGTTTGAATTTCGGTAGAAACGTTTGGCTGTACCACTCCTTTCCTTTCCGTCTTATAGCAATTTTGTGTGTCAGATATCTCGCCACCAATGGGATAACTACAAACACGATGATGGATGCTGCCAGTGTACTCCAGGGAATGGTAATATCTGTGATGCCCAGTAACAATCCAACAATGGAGATGAACAAGATGAGGATCAGCAGATCATAGACGGAGACCTGAACCAGTGTGTAATTTGGATCACCGTCCGATAAATAAGACCATACAAACACCATAGCTGTACAGGGAGCGGCTCCCAGTAATATGGCTCCTGCAATGTATTGGTCGGCCAGCTCCGGTGTGAGCTGTCGGCTTCAGAATTCTATTCACACGAACCTACAGTTGACTCATCATATAAAACATTTCGGATGCGATTTGCCTGCAACGTTCATCATAGATCTTTGATTCTTCAGGTGTTTCATCCGACTCTTTTGGATCCCGATATGTTATTGCTTGTCTGAAATCCGTCCCCGGGACAAACGGGCAGTTCTCATCCGCATCGGAGCAGGTCATGATTGCGGCGAAGTTGTCTTTGGGATTTGTTTCGTCATCAAACCTTTTTGAAAAGCAGATCAAAGGGGGGATATCATCGGAAAATTTCACTTTGTACGTTGGATTATCCCCTCCGGGATTCTCAATGATAAATCCTGCTCGTTTTAAAGCGGAAACAGCTCGTGGATTGAAAGCAGTGG
>JBBDRX010000081.1:0-28022 GCA_040905245.1 Balneolaceae bacterium
CACCATTTCATTTACCGGGATTTCCGGCCACAATCCGGGTGGAGCAGAACTTGATATACTAAAAACAACCAAACGAACCAGAAGAATAATTGCCAAAAGTGTTGCCGACCCGACCAGCCAGTTTCGCTGACCGGAAAAAATCTGGTCCAGAATTCGCGATGAAGAGTCCTCATTCATCGGTTTCATCTCCTTCATTTGAGCACTTTGACGGGAAAAATAAATCCTGGCGGCCACTTCTGTTTCAAAGAGATCATAATACTCAGGACGTTCCAGAAAAGCCTGCCAAAGACGATCTGCCTCCTCCGGGCTCAGTTTACCCTTCAAATATCGATCTGTTTGGCGAAGAATTTCTTCCTCTTTCATAATCGCTTCTCCCGTCATGATTGTCTTATCCGGACATCCGGCCATTTTCAAGGTATGATCGCCTTACAGGCCAATCCTTACAAAAAAATTACTGTTTTTTCTGTACACACTCTTTTAACATTTTGATAATTCTGTGTTTGCGTGTCCAGGCATTCCCTTCCGAAATCCCGAATACCTCTGCAACCTGAGCGGCAGTGTCGTCCGGATGCGAGAGCCAGTATTCAAAAAATTCACGATGTTTTTTCTTTAATGACCGAATACAGCGTTCATAGAGTTGCTGTTTCTCTTCATCGATCAGGCGTGAGAGCTGTGTCGCTTCCACCACAGGCTCTTCTGCCATATCACCTGCGAGATCCGGACGGAATCCATTCACGCGTTTTAAATAGTTGTGTCTACACGTAATGATCATGTAAGAGAGAAGACCGGAAGGGTTCTCAATACGATCCTCCTGGATCGCCCGGATTACGTACAAAAACATCATCTGTACGGCATCCTCTGCATCTTCCTGAGATGCATTCATTCGAACTTTGAGCATGCGAATCAGTATTGGCCTCGCTTCCGAAATGAGTCTGTTCGCTGCTTTTTCGTCTCCCTCCTGAATAGCTATGACAAGTGGAGTATAATCCATTAACCGAATTTTTAGTAATGCATTTTCTTAAATATAAAATTTTTTAATAATCCGGCAACTCTTTGTCGCACAATATAATTCGAGAATTCGAATTCTCGCATAATCTTTGGAGAGGTTAAAAAAGTGTAGCCTGCTCACTTCCGCTTCCGCCGCTGTTTCGGACAAAATCTTCTCCATCCGGAGAAAGTCCATGAAGCATCTCCTTGAGAAACCGTTTCCCATAAATGCGACGGCTGATCCCGTGCAGTGCACGCTCACCGGAAGGAGTGATCCCCAAAAATCCGTCTTCACTCTCTACCAGGAACCCGAACTGTTTCAGATCATTGACTATCAGATAGGCAAGCTTGGGAATGCTTCCACAGTTTTTTTCAATATAGTCCCGGTGCAGTAGATCGTCACCAGACAGAAAGATGAGGCCCAGCACATTTAGTTCAATATCGGTAAGAGGGTAACCTTCGGAGCCCTTTGTAAGGAGAGAGTCCCAGGTCTTCTGGCTGTAGTAGAGTCCGAACCACCACTTGCCCTCCTTCAGAAGATTCTGCGTTATACTACAGGCAAAATATGTTCCGGGCTTCGCTCTTCTCGGCTCCCCTCTGGCACGATACATACTAACCATGGTTGCGAGATCGAGCTCATGAATATTGGGTGGATAGCAAAAATGGAAATCGGATCGTTTCTCCATGGCATTGTCCCCAGGCATATGCGTCACCAAAAAGAAGAAGTATACACCCTGCCACAAGTAGTGTCAACAAGATTACGAAGAGCGTTTTGTCTCAATAATCTCAATCGCTTTCTCCAGCGTCACCTCTTCCGGCTTCACCTCTTTTGGAAGAGATACATTCTTCTTTCCAATTTTGAGATAGGGCCCGTAACGGCCGTCCATCACCCGAATTTCCTGCCCGCTTTCAGGGTCCTTTCCAAGTCCCTTGATCTCCGAGGAGCCCCTCCGTGCACCCTTTTTCTGTTTCAGCAGTTCAAGTGCCCGGCCCAGGCCGATCGTCAGAACATCGTCAGATCGGGTCAACGACTTGAAGGTCCCGTCATGCAGTACAAACGGACCGTATCGCCCGATTCCGGCCCGAACCTCTTTACCGGTCTCCGGATGTGTGCCAAGCAGACGGGGAAGCTCCAGCAGACGAAGAGCCAGCTCCAGATCTACATCTTCCGGCTTCATCCCTTTAAGCAGAGAGACTCGCTTCGGCTTCTTGTTGTCATCGGTCACTTCTCCCAGCTGCACATACGGGCCGAACCGGCCGTTAAGCAGGTAAATATCTTCACCGGTTTCGGGATGGGTACCGAGAGACTGCGGCCCCTTCTTCTCGTCATTCAAAAGCTCGTTCAGTTTCTCAACGGTAATATCCCCGGGGGCCAGATCGACCGGAAGGGATGTGGTAATCTCCTCACCACTCTTTTCGGTCCGGACATACGGGCCGAACCGGCCGACAAAAATCCCGATTCCGTTAAGCCCCTCCAGTGGAAGGTCCAGCTTTCTGGCTTCCCGCGGATCAATTTTATCTTCACGCCTCTCCACCTTCTCCTTCAATCCGTTCTCTCCCTTGTAATACTCCGTGAGATAGGTAACTGAATCGAAATCACCACTTGCGATCTGGTCCAGTCGATTCTCCATTTCGGAGGTAAACTCACTGTCTACCAGATCGGGAAAATGATTTTCGAGCAGGGAAGTCACTGCAAAAGCTGTATAAGTCGGGATCAGGGTCTTTCCTTCGGTTATAACATATCCCCGATCCTGGATGGTACTGATAATCGTTGCATAGGTACTTGGCCGGCCAATTCCATCTTTTTCCAGCTGCTTCACCAGTGTCGCTTCTGTATATCGTGCGGGGGGTTTGGTTTCATGGCCGATCGTTTCAAGGTCCTGCAGGTCTGTCGCATCCCCCTCTTTCAGCGTCGGCAGAAAGACCTCCTGGTTCTCCAGTGCAGCCTCCGGATCGTCACTGCCCTCTACATAGGCACGGAAGAACCCTGGAAAGAGAATCTTCTTTCCGGAAGCTCTGAAATCTGCTTTGGTTCCTTCTCCGACTGCTGTGATCACAGCTGTTACGAACTCCAGTTTCGCCTCTGCCATCTGCGTGGCGATGGTCCGCTTCCAGATCAGATCGTAGAGTTTGAATTGCCTTCCGGACAGTCCGCTCTTTTCCGGATGAATAAAGCTCGAGCCTGCCGGTCGAATCGCCTCGTGAGCTTCCTGGGCGGATTTGGAACCATCTGAATAGTTTCGAACGCGTTCAAACAGATACTCCTCTCCATACTGTTGCGTGACCGCTGAGCGGGCCGCCTGAATCGCCTGGCCCGACAGATTGGGGGAATCCGTTCGCATATAGGTGATCAATCCATTCTCATAGAGCTTCTGAGCAACACTCATCGTATCCCGGGCAGACATTCCCAGCTTTCGGTTGGCTTCCTGTTGAAGAGTTGAGGTAATAAATGCCGGTGAAGGGTGTCGCTTCTGGGCCTTCATCTCCAGTGAAGTAACACGCCAGTCAGCTCGCTCAAGCTTTTCCCGAAGCTCATCGGCCCGCTCTTTGTCGAGCAGCACTACACTCTTTGGTTTGCGAAGTTTTCCGGTGTTCTCATCAAAATCTTTTCCCGTCGCAATCCGCTTCTCGTCAAGGTGGGTCAGGACCGATGAAAATGTTTCCTTCTCTCCCGCCCTGGAAAGCAGAGCCTTCAGGTCAAAATAGGTTCCGCTTCGAAACTTCATGCGTTCCCGCTCTCGCCTCACAAGAATCGACACGGCAACAGACTGGACCCGTCCGGCGGAAAGCCCCGGAGAGATCTTCTTCCAGAGCAGGGGAGAGATGGTGTAACCCGCCAGGCGATCAATAATACGGCGGGTCTCCTGCGCATGAACCAGATTCATATCGATCTCCCGAAAATTCTCCAGAGCATTCTGAATGGCCTCCTTTGTAATCTCCCGAAATACCATTCGCTTCACAGGCACATCAGGTTTCAGTATCTCGACAAGGTGCCAGGAGATCGCTTCTCCCTCCCGATCTTCATCAGTGGCCAGGATCAATTCGTCCGACTCCTTCAGAAGTGCTTTCAGCTTCTTGACCACTTTTTTCTTTTCACCGGGGATCACATAAATCGGCTCAAAATTCTGCTCTGTATTGATCCCCAGATTGGACCACTCCTCTTTCTTGTATCGCGCCGGTATCTCCTTTGCCGAAGAGGGCAGATCCCGAATATGCCCCATGGAGGAGTCCACCTTGTATCCGTTCGGCAGATATTTCCCAATGGTTTTCGTTTTTGTAGGCGACTCTACAATGACCAGTGATTTCATAGGTTCACTCTCTACTCTACGACAATTGCTGAATCAACTCCTTGAGCTCTTCAGCATGGTTTTTTGTGTCTATCTTCTCAATGACGCCCAGAACAGTTCCATCTGTGTCGATCACAAAAGCGGAACGGGACGGAGCGTTGAATGTTTTCCCGTACATTTTCTTTTCAACAATGGAGTCGGTAGCTTTTGCAAACCTGAAATCGGGATCCGACGCCAGACTGTAGTCGATATCGAGCTTATCAGCATAGTTTTTATGTGATCCACAACTATCCTTGCTCAGTGCGATCAGCCGATACCCCTCCTCGGAAAACCAGCCGGCTTCACTGGCAAGGCTTCGATTCTGACGATCACATCCGGACGTATTGTTTCTCATATAGACAGATACGATAGCCGGACGGTCCAGCAGATCCGAAAATACCACCTCCCGTTCCTCACCGTTCTCCACAATCTTCAGTGTAAAATCGGTATCGATCTTTGTTCCCGTTTCGACCATCTCAACTCAATTTTCTATTGACTGTTCCAGTTTATTATAGTTTTGAAAGCTTTTAACAAAAAAACAGGGATCAACCGTTCTCTCGCCTCCGACATTCCATACAGCCCACTCCCCGGACCCGCCTGAACGGAATTTGGCACTGAAGGTAACAAGAAGCCGGCAGAAAGTCCGGTGCAAGCTTCAAAACCCTCTGTCCGATGGTGGTTCCGGCGGGTTATTCTAAAGGAGAACTGTAAGGATTGTACGGCCCGGAGACCGTACCCAAAAACAATCGTTCCCTGAACCCAGTTCTCGTGAAACAACGAATCCGGAAAATGCGAGCTGATGAAAAACCGCGTGAGAAATTGATGAAGTTTGGCGCAGAAAGCCTGTCGGAAAGTGAACTGCTGGCCATCCTTCTTCGAACCGGAAGCCGAAATATGAATGTCCTTGAAACCTCCAGACATCTGCTCGATCACTTCGGAAATCTGCGCACCATGGCCCGGAAAGAGTGGCAGGCCCTTCAGGTGATTCCGGGAATCGGTTCGGCCAAGGCGATTACATTAACTGCCCTCTTTGAGCTCTGCAGACGCATCCAGAGTACAGAAGCCGGACAGATCCTCTCGATCCGGTCTCCTGAAGATGCCGCTGCCTTCTTTGCCCCAAAGCTCAGGGATTTGACAAAAGAGGTCTTCATGGTCGCCTTTCTGAACAATGCAAAACGGCTTATCGGCTATCGAAAGATCAGCTCCGGGGGCGCATCGGCCACAATTGTCGATCCGGCCGAAGTCATGAAGCAGGCGATGTTTCATGACGCGACCAGTATTATTCTTCTGCACAACCACCCCTCCGGGCAAGCCCGGGAATCCCGCGCTGATGTAAACCTTACCAGACGACTGGCCGAAGCCGGCAAACTGCTGGGAGTTCCGGTGGACGACCATATCATCATTGCGGGAGACAGTTTTCTGAGTCTGAGGAGCCGGGGCATTCTTTGAGAGTTTGAAAAATTCGGGAGAGCCTTCTGCATTCCCTTGATAAAGAGTTATATTTCCACGCCTGAAATTTCAATGGAACTCCCGGATTTATGAATGACTACCTGCAGAAAATCCTGTCTCAAGCAGCCGAAAAAATCGGTATTTCGGATGAAGACCTGCCAGAAATCAAGATCGAAAAACCCAGAGACTCGTCCCATGGGGATGCAGCGACCAATCTGGCAATGACGCTGGCAGGCGTACTTCGGAAAAAACCTCGTTCAATCGCCGAAGAACTGGTCGGGAAGATGGAGATCGATAGCAACCGAATCGAGTCGGTCGAAATTGCAGGGCCCGGATTTATCAATTTTCGATTCTCTGATGCCTGGATTCACTCGGGACTTGCTGATGTGATCGAACAGGGCGAGGACTATGGAAAATCAAACTCTCACAAGGGGCAGCACATTCTAGTCGAATTTGTGAGTGCCAACCCGACAGGGCCCCTGACCGTAGGACACGGACGGAATGCGGTTCTAGGAGACACCATATCCCGACTGCTGGAGTGGACGGGCGGACGGGTAGACCGCGAATACTACTTCAATAATGCCGGGCGTCAAATGCGGGTTTTGGGACAAAGTGTACGAGCCCGCTATCTGCAGAAACTGAACCGGGCTGCAGAGCTGCCGGAAGGAGGATACGAAGGGGAGTACATCCAGTCGATTGCCGATCAGCTTGTTACAGAGTTCGGAGAAAAGCTCGCAGAAGAGGCAGACGAAAAGATTTTCCGGGAGCGGGCAGAACAGGAAATTTTCCGTGACATACAAACAACGATGGAGAGGATGGGAATCCGGATGGACACATTCTTCAATGAGCATGACCTCTATGAAGACGGATCCATCGATAATATAGTCCGCACCCTCCGGAAAAAAGAGCTGGTATACGACAAGGATGGTGCCGTCTGGTTCCGGACAACGGAGTACGGGAAGGAGAAAGATACTGTACTAATCAAGAGTTCGGGAGAGCCTACCTATCGCCTGCCCGATATCGCTTATCACTGTAACAAACTGGAACGATCATACGACCGCTGTATTGATGTCTTCGGAGCCGACCATATCGATACGTATCCTGATGTACTGAATGGCGTGAAAGCAGTCGGGTACGATCCATCAAAGGTAGACGTGCTGGTCTACCAGTTCGTCACCATTGTAAAGGACGGCAAACCCTATAAAATGAGTACCCGGAAAGCCAACTTCGTCACACTGGACGAACTGATGGACGAGGTCGGGGCTGATGTCACACGATTCTTCTTTCTGATGCGCTCCCCCTCGACACACCTGGAGTTTGATATCGACCGCGCAAAAGAGGATGGAGAAAAGAACCCTGTCTTCTACCTGCAGTATGCCCATGCACGAATTCGTTCCATCCTTCGAAAACTGGATGACGAGACAATTGAAATCTCTTCACCGGACCTGAAACTGCTCTCACACGAGAGTGAAATTCAGCTTATCAAATCCATTCTGGATTTTCCCGATGTGATCCATTCTGCTGCCGAAAGTATGGAGCCGCATCGGGTGATTAACTTTCTGAACGAGCTGGCCTCCGACTTTACTTCCTTCTATCACAACTGTCGAATACTGAGTGAAGAGAAGCAGCTGATGATCGCAAGAGCTGCCTTGGCAGAACGGGTTGCACAAGTACTGAAGAACGGGCTCACCATTCTGGGTATCGAAGCCCCGGAACGGATGTAGCAGCTATCAGCGCTGGATCACAATAGATACCTGCGCTCCCTTCTGAACCCCCAACATCTGGCTGGCATCCCCTTTGTTGATGGCAACTTCCAGCATATCCGAACTACCGATATAGGCAACCGGATCTCCCTCTTCGACCGATCCGAAAGATCGAGAAAGTTCCTTGAGAATAGTATTGCCAACATAGATTTTCATATTCTGCGAACCAATCGCTGACTGAATCAGGTCGTCGGGGATATTGGTGACCAGATTTCCGAACCTGTCAATATGAACGATCCATCCCTGAATGCCCGCCCCGTCTGCGATGGGCCTGGCCCATCGATAGGTGATCAATTCACTGACTTCCTCGCCGACCTCATCAATTGGCAGCCCATTAGCCAAGTGGGCAGCGACCGGAGCAAAAAGATCCCGGCCATGAAATGTATTGGAGATGTTTGGCTCGTAGAGGTCCTTCCTGTCGATTTCATAAGCCCGATAGGGTGTCTCTTCCGCAAGAAGTGAGAAAATGCCGTTGTCCGGCCCCACAAACAACTGATCTCCCATCTCTACAACCACCGGTCGTCGTTCCGTTCCCACGCCGGGATCGACCACCACCAGATGAATGCTTCCTTCCGGAAAGCTGGCGGCGGCATTTCGAACTACCCAGGCACCCGCCATTATATCCTGTGGTGGAATCTCATGCGAGATATCCACCAGGCGGGAATCCGGAGAAATACGAAGCAGGACCGCCTTGAGAACACCTACATAGTGATCCTGAAGACCAAAGTCCGTTGTCAATGTAATAATCTGTGGCATGCTTATGCATAGCTGTTGAGCATCACGGGCATCACCAGCATCAGCATCTCTTCTCCTTCCTGCTCTTCGGCAGGTTTTACAATTCCGGCACGATTGGGTGTCGAGAATTCAAACCGTACCTCTTCTCCCTCGATATTGTTCAGGACATCTGCCAGATATTTGGCATTGAATCCGATTTCCATCCCTTCATCATCAAAGTCACAGGCAATCGTCTCCTTCGCTTCACTGCTCATATCCAGATCCTCCGCCCTAATCGTCATCTTGTCACGAGCCAGCTCCAGACGAATCTGCCGGGTTGTTGAACTTGAAAAAATAGATACCCGGCGAACCGTTGCCAGCATCTGCTCTTTCGAAATCATCAACACTTTTTCATTATCACGCGGAATTACCGATTCGTAATTTGGATACTGTTCGTTGATCAGACGAGTAATAATCACTGTCTTCCCACTCTGGAACCGGGCATGATCTCTCGATACCGTCAGCTGGCATCCTTCCTCGTCCAGCGCCTTGACTACAAGAGAGAGAGCCTTCTCCGGCACAATAAAGCTGAGCTCCTTTTCACTGGTCAGCCCCTTGTTAACAAACCGGACCAGACGGTGACCGTCTGTCGCGACAAACCGCGCCTCCGATGGGCCAATCTTAAAAAAGACGCCCATCATGGCCGGACGCAAGTCGTCGTTGGAAACCGCAAACAGGGTCTTCTGTATTGCTTTCCGAAGTTGTTGGTCTTCCGTCTCCAGCGTGACACCTTCCTCCATTCCCGGAGTCTCCGGAAACTCTCCGGCCTCTTCGCCAACCAGTTTGTAGGTTCCCTTGTCTGTTTTAAACTGGACGTTATTTCGATCGTCCACTTCAAAATAGACCGGAATGCCGGGCAGTTGACGAAGCGTCTCCAGCAGCCGTCTGGCAGGAATCGCAACCGATCCCTCTTCCACGATCTCTGCATCAATATACTCGACGATAGAGATCTCCAGATCCGTGGCGGTCAGCTTCAACTTTCCATCTTCCGATTCGAAAAGAATCGTCTCCAGTATAGGCAATGTTGCCTTTGCCGGTACAGCTCCGATTACTGCTGACAATCCCTGGTTAAGATCACTGCTGGCTACATTGAATTTCATAAGACGGATCAATTAAAATAGTACGGAATTGAACGGGGAGAACACCCCCGGAACAGGTTGGTTTTCGTTTGCCCATACTACTAAATCCTGCTTCATACCGCAACTCCGAAAGAGGATGAAAAAGGAGGTGCTTTCCACTATTTTGATGCCATGAAAGAGCCGAGCAGACGCATTATGATTCTGGGGCCCACCGCTTCCGGCAAAACCGACCTCGCCTGTCGATTGGCGCAACGAATTGACGGAGAGATCATCTCGGTAGATTCCCGCCAATGCTATCGGCGAATCAATATCGGAACGGCCAAGCCAAATACCCGGCAGCTGAACTCTGCCCCGCATCATAACATCTCCCTGCTGGAGCCGGAGGCGACCGACTCGGTCGCCCGCTTTCTGAGACGGGCAGAAGCCTGGCAAAACGAGATCCATTCCCGGGGAAGAAAAGTCATCTACTGTGGCGGGAGCACTCTTCACCTCAAGGCACTTCTGCAACCACTCGACAGCCTGCCGGCCGCAAATCCGGACCATCTGAAACAGCTCGATCAACGTGCAGAAAAAGAGGGGCTGGAGTCCCTGTACAACCAACTGCTGGACGTGGACTCCGATTCTGCTGAACGGATGGACGGGCTGAACCGCCATCGTATCTATCGTGCACTGGACGTCTGGATGCAGACCGGACAGCCGATCAGCTCATTTCACAGTCAGCCGGATCCGCCAATACCGCCCGAAGACCTGCTGGTCGTTGGCCTCTCTCTCCCGCGCCAGTCGTTACACCGGCGAATTGAACAACGAGTCGACCGGATGATTGAAGACGGCCTTGTAAACGAAACCAGACAGCTGCTTCGTGAAGGGTACAGACCCGACCAACAGTTCCTGCAGACTGTCGGCTATCGAAATGTGATCGAACATCTGAATGGTGAGGTATCATTTGAACAGATGGTCAAAGACATCAAAACGTCCACAAGGCGATATGCAAAACGGCAGATTACCTGGTTCAGGCGCTGGCCGTTCATTCACTGGCTGGATGCAGAACTGTCGCCCGAAGAGAATACCCAAACGATTTGTTCAAAACTGAATGGACCGAACCGTGCATAAGCCACAACGGATATCGCATGAACCTTCGGACATGGAGGAGTAGCAGCTGAATCAAATAAAGAGTACCTTTACCCAGGCAATAATTTGGACTGTTATCAAACCTCATGTATAGAGCAAACGTCACCATTACACTTCGAAAGTCGATTTTGGACCCCCAGGGGAAAGCGGCACACAGTGCCTTGAAAAACCTCGGGTTGAACCAGATCGAAACTGTGCGAATTGGTAAATTGATTCAGCTGAATATCGATGCAGAAAGTGAATCATCGGCTCGTAAACTGGCCGATACTGCCTGTTCCAAACTGCTGGCCAATGAAGTGATGGAAGACTATACGATCGAAATCGAGAAACAGTAACCATGGTTTCCCCCATCTTCAACCTGGCTCAGCCATCCGAACCCACCAGGAAAATCGAGGTGGAAGTAGAAGAGAAACCGGAAGAGAAGGACGCAGATGACACTCCCTGGCAGCTGATTCTGTACAACGACGAAGAACACTCGTTTGACGAAGTGATCCAGCAGCTGGTCAAGGCGCTTCGATGTTCGGTCACTCACGCCAGAGAATTGACAATGAAGGTACATAACGAGGGAAAAGCAACCGTATTCGAAGGAGCATTTGAGGAATGCCTCCGGATTAATTCAGTTCTGCAGGAGATCGAACTTATCACAGAAATCAAAGGATAACATGTCAAAAACTGTTGGCGTCGTCGTCTTTCCGGGATCCAATTGCGATCACGACGCATATCATGCATTCAAACATGTCATGGGACTTGAAACACGATTCCTCTGGCACAAGGAGACAAGCCTCGATGGAATTGACCTGCTTCTGATTCCGGGGGGCTTCTCTTACGGAGACTATCTTCGTTCCGGCGCCATTGCCCGATTCTCTCCCATCATGAAGGAAGTTATTCAGTTTGCCGAACAGGGCCGGCCGGTGATCGGTATTTGCAACGGATTTCAGATCCTTCTGGAAGCCGAACTGCTTCCGGGGGCCATGCTGCACAACGAACAGCTTCGGTTTATCTGCAAACAGGTCTGGATCCGCACAGAAAGTACTGACTCCCCGTTTACACAAGGGCTCTCAAAAGGAGATATCCTTCAGGTTCCGGTCTCTCACGGGGAAGGAAACTACTTTATCGAACCGGACGGACTTGCACGCCTGCAGGATCAGGATCGTATTTTGTTCCGATACTGCAACCGTCACGGCGAGCTGGTTCCAGAAGCGAACATTAACGGTTCTGTCGATGCCATTGCCGGTATTTGTAACCACAGAAGAAATATTCTTGGTATGATGCCGCACCCGGAAAGAGCAGTCGAAAAACTGCTCGGATCCGATGACGGATTGAAACTTCTGGAATCTGCATGCAACGAACTTTCTATCTCCTAATCACTCTCTTCACGGTTCCACATGGGCCTTGTTGAACAACATACAGGCAAAAGCCTTCTCCACTGCAAATCGCTGGTAAAAAAGTACAGAAAGCGGACAGTGGTCGATCAGGTATCGATCCATGTAAAACAGGGAGAAATTGTGGGACTTCTCGGCCCCAACGGGGCTGGAAAAACCACCACCTTCTATATGTTCGTCGGGCTGATTCAACCCAACCGGGGGGGCATTTTTCTCAATGAAGAGGAGATCACCTCAAAACCCATGTTCAAACGGGCCAGAATGGGGATCGGATATCTCTCGCAGGAAGCAAGCATCTTCCGAAACCTGACCGTTCGCGAAAACATTGAGTCGGTCATGGAGTTTTTCTCCATGACCAGAAAAGAAATCCGTGAACGATCTGACCAACTGATTGAAGAGTTCGGTCTGGAAAAAGTTGTCGATAACAAGGGGTACAGTCTCTCGGGTGGTGAACGAAGACGGGCCGAGATTGCCAGGGCCCTGGTCCGGGATCCGAAGTTCATTCTGTTAGACGAACCCTTTGCCGGGGTAGATCCCATTGCCGTAGAAGATATTCAGGAGATCGTATCCGGACTGAAGAGCCGGAATATCGGCATCTTTATCACCGATCATAATGTCCATGAAACCCTGGCGATTACCGATCGGGCCTATCTTATGTTCGAGGGCCAAATTCTGAAAGAGGGCACGGCCGAAACTCTGGCACTGGATGAGGAAGCAAAAAAACTCTATCTGGGCCGCCAGTTCAAACTGGATCGCTATCAGGCATCCTGATAACCTCTTCTCTGCATATCTGTAAGTTTATACAAACGCATTAGGGGTGGCATGCAGGGTGATGGTGGTCTTCTCTGCGCATCTGTAGTTTTCACTCCACAACAGGGCCGCCAAATAAATTGGTTACGTCGTCGCAGCCAGCTGTGCAAACAGTTCGTCGTTGCTTTCGGTCTGGTTTAGTACTTTCAACAACATAGTCATCGACTCCTTGGGTGGTTTTTTCAATAAAAACCGTCTTACCATATTCCGCTCTTCCAGCTTCGCCGTGATAAACTTGTCCTCATTTCGAGTCCCGGAAGAAGCAATATTGATCGCCGGATAGATACGGTCGTTGGCAAGTTCCCGGTCCAGGACCAACTCCATGTTTCCAGTCCCCTTGAACTCTTCAAAAATCAGGTCGTCCATGCGGGAGTTGGTCTCCACAAGACATGTTGCAATGATTGTCAGCGAGCCCCCGTTCTCAATATTTCTGGCCGAACCAAAAATCTTCTTTGGAATTTCCAGGGCGCGAATATCAAGACCTCCGGACAGGGTTCGGCCACTATTAGCCTGGGAGGCGTTGTAGGCACGCCCCAGCCTTGTCAGAGAATCGATCAGTAAAACCGCGTGTTCCCCGCACTCTGCCATTCGTTTAACGTACCCAAGGGCAAGTTCCGAAATACGTACATGACTCTGGGTTGGTTTGTCATTGGAGGAAGCAAAGACTTCTGCGTTGGTCGTTCGAAGAAAATCGGTTACCTCCTCGGGCCGCTCGTCCACCAGCAGAATAGCTGTATGGATATCCGGATGGTTATCGGTCAGGCTCTTTGCGATCTTTTTCAGGAGCACCGTTTTTCCGGTACGTGGCGGCGCCACAATCAGTGCACGCTGCCCCCGGCCGACAGGAGCCACCAGATCAATGACCCTCAACTCAATATCCTCCGGTGAAACCCCGAAACGGATATGCTCGTCCGGCATAATGGGTGTCTGTAATTCAAACCGGTTTACTTTTTGCCAGTCCGAGGCCGGTTTACCATTGATCGTGTCTACTGACTTTACGCGCCGGTTCCCATGCTGGTCCTCTTCAAATTCTCCTTCAAGAACCAGACCCGGTTTCAGTTCATGATGTTTCACATAGTGGGGCTCCATGAAGGGATCCTTCGGCTCATAGCTGAATTCAAAATCGATACGCCGAATAAAACCATACCCCTTCTGGTTTGTCTCCAGCACTCCATGGTAGCGGCCGCCAATCCGGACCTGCTGGTTATCATTGAACTTCGGAATAAATACATTCCCGTTCTTCTTACTCTTGTTGCCTTTCTGTTTGTTACGCCCTTTCTGTTTTTTGGAACGTGCCATGGATTACTTTTTACTTGTTAAATCGGATCAAACAGGATTTCATCACGCGGAGAGCCTGTCTGTCAATTCTGTTCTGTGGGTTTGTATCGCAGTATCTCTGATAACGGAAGGAGGTGAACAGGTATCAACAGAATGGGTGACGAATAGCTCCTGATTGATGGATACCGCTCCGGCTGACTGCACAACCGGAGCGGTATCAAAACCTGTCAGATAAATAACGGAAGGAATCGGGAAATGGGCAACTCTGTTATCGAATCGTTGTCGTTTCGTTGATCCAGCTGTAGCATTCACCCACACTACCGTCGATAGTAAATGATTCACCTGTTTCCCAACCACTGAAAAATTTGTCTTCGGTAGTCGGCATCACCGGAGTATAGGACTCTTTCCGACGATTGGCTGCATTCCGTACAGAGGCATCCGCCTGAGCCGCCTGGTCCAGATAGTCAAGTACCAGCCAATATACGGTTCGGTCGGACCGCTCAATGCTTCGACCAGACGTACAGTTGGAAATAACTGCTGCATAGATCGTGGCCATGCGCATGTAGGCTTCTCCATAGTTGCTGTCAATGTTGATTGCCCGGCGGGCAGAAGTACGTGCTGCCTGGAGGTTTTCCGTATTCTGCTGTGTTTCGGCCAGTTGCAGATACGCTCGTTTCCGCTGGTCGTCATTCGATGCCTTCTCTACTGCTTCCTCCAGGTATTGAGCCGCTTGTCGGTAATTCGCATTGGAGAGAGCGATCTCCGCCAGGGTCTGAGTATTCGCATAGTTTGGATTCAGATCGTAGAGACGCTCTGCTGTCTCCAGCGCTTTCTCACGGTCACCAATTTCCTCATAAAGCGTGGCCAGTTCAGACAGAAGGCCTTCCGGGTCGTCACTTTCTGCCAACTCCTCTTCCAGAAAAACGACCCGCTCTTCCGGATCGGAAAAGAGGCTGTTTCTCGCCTCGTTAATTGCATTTTGAAGAGTCGGCCCTGCAAGCGGTTCCATATCCTCAATCATGGCAAGAGCTTTTTCGCGTTCTCCACTGGATACGTAGTGATCCAGAAGGATACGGGCATAATATCCGTCGCTGGTTCCAACAAATCGTTCCGAATCCATTTCGTAGGCCTTCAGATACTCTGCATATGCCTGATCCATGGCATCATCAACGTAGTCCCGGTTCTCCTGAAAAAAGCGGCCCTTTCTGTAGGTCCACCGAAAGTAGTCGATCTCCTCTTCGGTAAAGGTCTCCAGCGCAAGGTCAAATACCTCGAGAGCCTTGCTAAACAGGTTCCGCTGTTCTACCGGATCCGTCTCCTCCTCTCCGAGACCGGCATACACATCGATCATTCGTTCGAACTGGCGGTCCAGCGTAAAACTGCTGTGCCCCTGAATCTCTCTTGGCCTGGCTTCCAGCATCCACTCCCCGTACGTGCGGGCCATCTCGTAATCTCCGGTTCGGAAGTTTTCATAGAAGAGTGAATAGGCTTCAAGATGGCCCATTCCATAAGGAGGCTCCGCACCTCCCTCCTGCGCATACGAGTTTCCGGCCAGGATAACCAGAAGTGTTATTATCAAAATCAGCTTTTTCATGATGATCTGCTTATTGTTTAATACGTGCTTGCTATAGGTAAACTCACTTCCCTGATGAAATATTATTGAAACATTGGGGGGATAAACATCATTTCAGCCAGATTTATCGAGAGCGTCAATCCCCAAACTGTTTCTTTGATCAGGTTCTGGGCACTCATGCCCCTGAAACCAAGCTGAAATCCGATATCAATGGAAGATGCACTACGTTGAGATAAAATTCCAATCCCACCGTTCACCATCAGGGTCTCGACCCTTTCTCCCGCTATTTTCAGATAACCGGTATCGTATCCTGCTCCCAAACTGTATTTAAAACTCGAAAAGAATCCACCGGAGTCTCCCCGATATGGATGAAACTGAGCTCCTACACCACTCTTACTCTGATCGACAAGAAATTGTTCCTCCGTCGTGTTAAATGTATAGGAGGCATTGCTCCACTGTTGCCGAAAATACTCTGCAGACAAACTTACATAACGGGAGGGATTATACGTAAGGCCAAGATTAATTTCTAATGGCAAATCGATTTGCCCTTCCCGAAGTCCGGATGAAGGAAGCAAATCCACCTCTTGTACTCCTCCCGAAACATTCCGAAAACCGGTTACACTGCGATCCATATCGATCTCTACAGGAAGAAGAAGTGAAATTCCGAATGAAGATTCATCGTTCTCCCGAAACAGGCCGGACGTTCGGGCAAACAGTCCAAATCGATGTCCCAGCCCGGTCCCTGAAAAGTCTTCATTATAGGAGAGTGGTTGATACCTCGGACTGTCAAACACCAGATCGTGTTCCCGGTTCAATGACGCGAAGTAGATATTTGTAGAGTACCCAATCGAAAAATGGTCGGACACTCTGTATCCAAGGCCGAGCTCGGCCCGGTTCACCCCTCCGGCACCAGCCTCCATAGTAGTATAATCAATCTCCTCAAAATCGGGAGTAAACGATCCGGAAGCACGAAGAGAGTAACTGGATCGTGTTACGGGCAGAAAACCAGCCGACAAGCCCAATTGGGATCGGACAATCGGAAGCACCAACTGGAACCTGTTAATTCCAATCCGGTTGGTAATCCCCGTCTCAGCTCCGTCTTCCACACGGAGCCGGTGCATATCTGCTGTAAGCACTCCCTGTGTATGGGAGTTAACGCCCCACAAACCCGGATTGGCACTGTTAACCGCATACGGGTCATACAAAGAGACTCCCGTCAGGCCCATTCCGGCACCACTGGGCGAATACAAACTCACCGGTTCACCAAATGCGATACTTGAGTAGGTTGAACCGGCACGGTTTTTATCCTCTTGCAGTTGGCCGAATACCATCACAGGAAAAAAAGCCAGAACCAGTAAAAGTGTTGTTCTCCGTATCATCTGCTGTCCGAATTTACCGAAGTGATTATAAGTTTCGGCCTCAATGTATCGTCATCTGCATCCTCACCATGGAGAACAGTTGAAAAAACAAGCCCTGTCACCGTATGCGCCGACAGATAAAACTGCCCTGGGGGGGGAGCGTTGAAGAGAATTTCATTGATGTAACCGGTCAGATCGAACCGAAAACTGTCGTTCCCCTGATTCAGAGAGGCCGTTAGTACTGGATCCCTTCCAAAGATCCACTCACCGACACGAGCAGAATTGACGCGATGAAGCCGAAGCTCTGTTACCTCCGGCCGGACATGTCCATCCGGCAACTCCAGTAACTCCCGGTTTGGATGAAAAATCAGTTGTGCATTCGACACATTTCTTCCGCCCGGAACACTTTCGCTCAAGCCGGTTTCTACACGGAGTACCGATTCGAGCGGGTTTGTCAGATAAATGCTCTTTTCGTCCCGTTCTGCCGGCTCACCCCACTCTCCGAAGGCTCCCCAGTCGGCCAGGGGCAGGAATTGCCTTGGATCTTCCTCGTCTGTTCCATCCCACTCTTCCCACTCTTCCAGATCTTCGGCCGGAACGCGGACAAATCTTGCCAGCTCTTCATCTTCTGCGTCATCTCCCGGATCGGGCCGAACCCGAATAAAATGGGCCCGTGTAGTCCCGTCTGCCGGAACAATAGCCAGTCCGGGAAATCCGGTACGGTACTGCTCCTGTCGATCTTCGTTACTGCTGGATAGAAACTCATTGTACTCGTCAATCCAGCTCTGTGCCAGATCCACGGAAACGGTCGTCTCACCGGAGACCTCAAATTCTCCCACAAGTTCGGACTGGTCCATCTCGAGCTGATCTGTGAAGTAGAGCTCGTTCCCCCGCCAGATATCACTCAGGCGATACAGTTCGTATCGGGCAGTCTGCGTAGTATCTCCATAATGAGTGGAACTGAAGGTGAGCCGCAGCTGAAACAGATCCTCTTCTGAAATCTGGGACCCAATCGAAGTGGTGTCGATGGACGGTTTAAGGATCCCGATCGATTCAAACTGGCCAAAAACCGGATCGTCGTATCGGCCAATCGCCATATACCGTAACCCTCCGGAATAGGAATCTACAGTTACTGCTTCAGAGGATGCGAGAGGAGTCGTTATCGTTTCAAGGCCGGCATCTTCGTCCAGGAACCTGCTGCCAACCCCTCCCGGATCTTCACACCCGCTCAACAGGATCAAAAATGCAGACAGGGCTGCCAGAGTTGCCGTACGTATGTAATGCTGCAAATCTTCGATGGTGAAAATGGAATAATTCTGTTTGATGAGGTTCCGCCCGACTCGCTCAGTCCGTTGATTATGAATCACTTTCGGTGATTTTCTGATAGTACTCGGCGAATTTGTTCGAAACATCTTCGGGTGAGCCCTGAATTTTGGTAGGGGTTATATTCAGCTCCTTGAAAAGAGGGTCAAATTGATCGGAAAGATGGTTTCCAGTAACAACATGGTCGCTGTACCGAAGGCCGATCTTCAACAGATCCACGACTCCGTCTTCTGTCAGGTCCTCAATCACCTTTTCGTCCGGAAGCCCCAGAAGTTTCAACACCGACGTGTTGTCAAACTTGCCAAGGTTTTCGGGATGGTGGAGGTTATAGACAATTTTTGTCTTCTTGAAAATATCCTGCTCCTTGTAGAGCGTTCGGACCAGGAGCGGAATTAATCCGGCCGGCCAGTCATGGCAGTGGATAATATCCGGTTCCCATCCAAGACTCATAACTGTTTCGAGTACTCCTTTATTGTAGAAGGCGATCCGCTCATCGTTATCGTCGTACCATTTCTCCGATTTCGCATCCCGAAACATTCCTTTTCGTTTGAAATAGGCATCGTTATCCAGAAAATAGACCTGAAGCTTGGCATTGGGGATGCTGGCAACCTTGATTCGCATGCTCTCCACATTTTCTCCTACCTCCACTTCAATTCCGGAGAGCCGAATCACCTCATGCAACCGGTTTCGGCGATCATTGATCGTACCGTATTTGGGAAGCAGAATACGAATTTCGAATCCTTTGTCCTGAAGCGATGCCGGCAAAAATCGAAGAAGATCCGCCGTGTAGGTCATTCTCGCAAAAGGTGCGATCTCGGCTGCTGCGTAAAGTATTTTCATAGGTCTCTGATTGCTGATAGTTATTCTCTATTCAAGATCGCCTGATCGGTTTTCGCTGCCGTTTTTTCCCTGGTCAGGATAGACCCCGCCAAACTGCTCATCGTCCAGTGAATAGAAATCGAACAGGGTGTCTCCCCTCAATCCAAGGCGAAGAGTCTCGACCGGGATCACCTCCATCGGCTGGATATTTCCCAAATTCACATTGCTGCCAAACTTCCGGATAAACCAGACCTGTTGCTCTTTCTGAGGAGCTTCAAAAATCAATTTCTCCGGCGGGACCCGATCGGCAATTTCGTCAATCAGCCCGGAGCGTACTTCGCCATTAGGCCTGAACACTCCCACGGTGCCGCTTTCACGGGCTTCACAAATAATCTTCCAGGCCCCCGCTTCCAGCTCCTGCTGAATCATCTGTACCCACTTGTAGGGGGCCATGATGTCGTTCGGGTTCTTGCTTCCGACTTCGGAGAGGACCGTAAACTCCCTGCTCAACTGACGGATGATCTCTACCTTTTTCTTGTCCGACAGCCATATTGTCCCATTGGAAACCTCAACATAGCGAATGCCGTACTCGCGCAACAACTCGACATAGCTGGCCAGCTGGTCTCGCAGCATGTAGGCTTCGAACAGGGTCCCTCCGAAATAGACCGGAATGTCGTACGAGTGATAGACTTCCAGTTTCTTTTCGAGATTTTGTGTTACATAGGATGTACCCCACCCCAGTTTCACAATATCGACATAACAGGCGGCAGCCTCACAAAAATCCTCTACCTGCCGAACACTGTATCCCTTGTCCAGAGCAAGCGTAATCCCTTTTTTTCGGGGTTTCTCTGTACGTTTTGGCAGATGATTCAGTTGGAATGGCATGTGTGAATTGATTATTCTGGAACCGGCTAAAGATAGTAAATGATGCTTTCTTTAAAAAGCAGCACCTTCTGCTCTTCTCAGGCAACAGGCTGAGAGGTTTCCAAAACTCGATCGGGCATGAAATCTACAACTCGTATCTCCAGGCGTTATCTCTTCTCGGGGAAACGTACTTCACTGATCTCCATGCTCACCTTTGTCAGCATCACCGGAGTAACCATCGGAACGGCTCTGCTGATCATCGTTCTTTCCGTTTTTAACGGATTCTACGATGTGATTCATGGTATTCTGATGGCACAGGATCCCGATATACGCATCGAACACAGCCTGGAACGCACATTTGACCATGACCTCCGCCTGGCCGAAACAATCCGGGGAGTCAACGGTGTTGTTGCCATGACTCCGTTTTTAACAGGCAAAACCATGATGGCCTCCGGGGATGGACGAAATGAAGTTGTGGCTGTCCGGGGGATTGAACCGGGATCCTTTCTGGAGATTAATGACCTGGACACCTATATACGATCCGGGCGATTCGACTTTTCAGTACGATCCGGACGCCCGGGAGCCGTCATCAGTGAATCCCTGTCCAGCCGACATCGGATCGCACCGGACGACGAACTTACCCTGCTGAGCGCATCCGGCATGCGCAGAGCCCTCACACAATTTTCGATTCCACGCGTCAGCCGGTTCGACATGCGTGGAAGTTTTTTTCTTCAACAGGTCACAGAGGGAGATCAGGTCTACGTCGACCTGCAGGCAGCTCAACGTTTGTTCGATGCGAGAAACCGGCTCAGCGGATTCGACCTGAAACTGGCCGACACCCATATGGCAGAGGAACTGAAACCAGTACTTGAGAGCCAGCTGGGGCCGAATTTTCAGGTCTCTACCTGGTACGATCTTCAGAAACCGCTCTATGATGTAATGTACCTGGAAAAGTGGGGGTCCTATTTTATCCTGATGATCATTGTCCTGGTCGCCGTTCTCAATATTGTCGGCTCTCTTGCCATGATGGTCATCCAGAAGCAACGTGATATCGGGATACTGATGACCATGGGTATGTCTCCGGCAGACATCAAGCAGATTTTCCGGTTACAGGGCTTTTATATCGGGCTCATCGGATCCGGGCTTGGCGGCGGGATCGGTTTGCTCATGGTCTGGCTGCAGCACCAGTACGGTCTGCTGAAACTCTCGACTGCGTTCATTCTCGATGCCTATCCCGTATCCGTCAGCCCGGTGGATATCACCATTGTCCTGGCGGGAAGTATGTTTCTCTGTCTTGCAGCCAGCTGGTATCCATCACTCCGGGCCGCATCGGTTCAGCCCGCAGATGCTGTACGCTACGAGTGAGTACTCATGGAGTACATGCAGAACCGCATGGTGGTTACCAATATCCGAAATCACTCCTCTCGATAGGTATCCGGCAGATCATTTTCATAGAGAACCACATCGCCGTCCCGGATCCACTCTTTAAGCAGTTCATTGGCTTCGTAAAGCGATGAGACCACCCGGACATTCTCGTCTGAACCCTGTTCACGAATTCCCCGGAGAATCGGAGTTGTCTGTCGCGGCCCGACGAGCAGAACCAGGTCCAGCCCGGCTGCTGCAATATGGTGGCCAAACGTTCTGTTCTCCTCCTCCTGAATCTCTCCAAGTTCCACCATTCCCGGTGTAATCAGAATCCGGCGCCCGGTCTGGAATGAAGAGAGGATCTCCACTGCCTGGCGCGCACCTTCCGGGTTGGAGTTGAATGCATCGTCAATGACCGTTACTCCGTTCCACTGCTTCAATTCAAGCCGGTGTTCGACCGGCTGGATCTCCTGTGCGGCAAGTGCGATGGTTTCGGGGCGCAGGCCGTACGATCTGGCCACAGCCACAGCCAGGAGAAAATTCTGAACATTGTGGCGTCCCAGCAGCTTCATCCCGATCGGTTGCCTGGCCCGGATTCCGTCGGGTTCGTCCAGCACGAGAGTAAACCGGGTTCCTGTCTCGTCATACGAAATCTCTTCGGCTCTGATAGCTCCCCGGGTTGTCCCGGCAATTACGACGGTTTTGGCCGGCGAGACCTCTTCCATTGCCAGTACCGTTTCATCGTCCCCGTTCAGTACCAGCGTTCCGGCTGGGTTCACTTCTTGTGCCAGTACAGACTTCTCCCGCGCGATCGCCTCCTTTGAGCCGAAGGTCTCCAGATGAGCTGTCCCGACATTGGTAATTACAGCAAGGTCCGGACGGGCGATTCGACACAACTCCCGGATATCTCCCCGGCGGCGGGCTCCCATCTCGAGCACCAGCACCTGATCCGTTGCGGCCAGATCGTTATTGATCACCTTGCAGATGCCCATCGGAGTATTGAAACTCCCCGGGGTGGCACACACGCGAAATCGCTCACGCAGCAGATCCCGTATCATAAACTTGGTGCTGGTCTTTCCGTAGCTTCCCGTAATAGCGACCACTTTCAGTTCGGGCATGGAATCCAGACGGTTCCGGGCCTGACGCTTGAATCGATTTTGAATCCAGCGCTCCACAGGTTTCAGGGCCCAGCCAGCCAGAAACAGAAACAGCGGAACCGACATATCGACAAGAACCAGCCCAAAGAGCAAAAACTCCGAGTCGACTTGCAGAAGGGATACACCCTGATCACGTATAACAAGTGGTGTGTTCAGCAGGCGGCCGGAGAGCGAAAGGTCGGCCACCATATAGATAAAAGCGATCAGAAAGGCTCCCTGAAGGCTGGCTAATCGTTTCATTCTTGCGGTAAAAACAAGCGGCTTTTTCTGTCGCCCGGCCTGAAATCGCGATCGCCCCCCAAACCAGAAGACGGCGTATATGGAAAGAACCAGAGTGACAGCTGTCGACGTCAACCACCCGGACATCCAGATCATCAGTGAAAAGACAACGACAATAAACAGGCCGTGTTCCGCCGTAATAACTCTGGAGTAGAATCGCTGCAGGATCCATCCGGAAAACTCATCTGTTTTATAACCATGCTGCTGAAACATCTGGAGGAAGTAGAGGAACCGGGAGCGAATCTGCTTCAGAATGGAGAAAGCCGCCACCGCCAGCAACAGGTAAAGGGTAATATAGTAGGTGTTCAAAAAACCTCTGTTCGAGTTTCGTCCGGCCGTTCGATAATGAACAGTCGATAGGTTATATTTGAGGCCCTCCGATCCTGAAAGACGTCCGAAACCAAAATATAGGAAAGATCGGTAAGTCTGTACCCGAATCCGTGCCAAATGGATCCCGGAAAGCAGACTTGAAACCGAAGTGACCTGAACAATATAAGAACCGACAATTTATGAAATTAATCATACCGATGGCAGGCAGGGGAACGCGGGTACGTCCCCACTCACATACAACACCAAAGCCGTTACTGCCTGTAGCCGGCACCATGATCATTGAACGCATCGTGGAGACCTTCTCCAGGACAATGGACCGCAAGATCGACGAAATCGTCTATATTCTGGGGCCGGATTTTGGCCAGCCGATCCGGGAACGACTGGAGGCGATGAGCGACCGACACGGTGCGAAGGCAGTTTTCCGCGTTCAGAAAATTGCGCTGGGAACTGCACATGCCGTATACAGTGCAGAGAAGGACCTTCAGGGCGAAGTGATCGTTGTCTTTGCGGATACGCTCTTCGACACCGACTCCCGTGTTTCTGTCGAGGGGGCAGATAGTGTTATCTGGCTGAAGGAGGTAGAAGATCCGTCCCGGTTTGGAGTCGCAGTTCACCAGGGAGATACGATTACAGATTTCGTCGAAAAACCGACAGAACCGATCTCCAATCTGGCCATTATCGGGGTCTATTACTTCCGGGATGCCGAGCAGCTGAAGGAGAAAATCCGGAGCCTGATCGATCAGAACAAAACCGGATATGGTGGCGAATATCAGCTGACGGATGCACTCGATCAGATGCTTAAGGATGGCAAGACGTTTCGAAAAGCGACTGTGGACGAATGGCTGGATTGTGGAACCCTTCCCGCCTGGCTCGAAACAACGGCTGCGATCCTTGACAAAGAGAACTCACAGGTCGATCCGGCCCGTTTCCCGGATTCAACGATCCATCCACCCGTCTATATCGGGGAGGGAGTCAGAATCATCAATAGTGAAATTGGTCCTTATGCAAGTATTGAAAAGGGTGCAGTCATTGAGCAGAGTCACATCAGCCACTCAATTATTCAGCAGGAAGCTCACATTCAACGCTCACGAATTCACACCTCAACTGTTGGCTGCCATGCCAGGGTCGAGGGGGCAGAGGGAGTCGTTCATCTGGGGGATCATTCCATTATAGCTGCGGAATAGTACCGTCCGGATCAAGAAACTCCCCGAACAGGTTCGCACCCCGATCTATTCTGGAAGAGAGCCTGATTGTTCGTATTTTCCCCTCTGTGCAGAAACACAACCCTTTCTGATTTGAAGGATCTACCACCGAAGCATCAACAGATTTTTAAACGTATTGGCGAAACCGCTGCCGAAATCGGACAGGAGGCCTACGTTGTAGGCGGATATGTCCGTGATTACTATCTGGACCGTTTTCGTTCGGACGGATCCATGGATATCGACTTTGTCACTATCGGGTCGGGCATCCGCCTCGCACGAAAAGTGGCAAACCAGCTTGAGGGAGCCAGACTTTCCGTTTTCAAACAGTTCGGGACCGCCCAGGTATCGTGGAACGAGCTGGATCTGGAATTTGTCGGTGCCCGCAGAGAGAGCTACCGAAACTCATCCAGAAAACCGGTTGTGGAAGATGGAACGCTTGAGGAGGATCAGCTACGGCGAGACTTGACCATCAATGCCCTCTCCTGGTCTCTTCAGCCGGACTCTTTTGGTGAACTGCTGGACCCGTTCAACGGAATTGAGGACCTGAATAACCGGATTATCCGGACACCGGTGGAACCGGAGCAGACCTTCAGCGACGATCCGCTTCGAATGATGCGTGCCGTCCGGTTTGCCACCCAGCTGCAGTTCAGAATTGACGAACAGACCTTCAGGGGAATTCAGAAAATGGCTTACCGGCTGGAAATTATCTCACGGGAACGGATTCTCGAGGAGCTTAACCGGATCATTCTCGCCCCCGTACCCTCGGAAGGGTTCAGGCTTCTTCTCGAAACCGGCCTGTTGGAACAGTTTTTTCCCGAACTGATCGAGCTTCAGGGAGTAGAGGAGATACGCGGAGTCCGACACAAAGACAACTTCTGGCACACACTCAAGGTACTTGACAATATTGCAGCCGTCTCTGACAATCTCTGGCTTCGATGGGCCACCATACTTCACGATATTGCCAAACCTCCGACCAAGCGGTTTGTCAAAGGGATAGGCTGGACGTTTCACGGCCATGACGCCCTGGGTGCCAAGTGGGTTCCCAAAATTTTCCGCAGACTGAGCCTGCCAATGGACAATCGCATGAAGTATGTCCGGAAACTGGTCCGGCTCCACCTGCGGCCGATCGCTCTGGCTTCCGAAGAGGTGACCGACAGTGCCATCCGTCGGCTGATTTACGAAGCGGGTGACGACATCGAGGATCTGCTGAACCTCTGCCGTGCAGACATTACCAGCAAAAACGAGCGAAAGGTAAAACAGTACCTGAAAAACTTTGACCGTGTCGAACGAAAAGTTCAGGAAGTCGAGGCCAAAGACCGAATACGAAACTGGAAAAACCCGATTTCCGGCGAAGATATCATGAATACGATTGATGTCCCGGAGGGGCCGATCGTCGGAAAGGTTAAAAATGCCGTAAAAGAGGCGATTTTCGATGGAGAGATTCCAAATAAGCGTGACGCCGCCCTGCAATACATGAAATCCATCGCCCCCAAAATACTGGAGCAGTCTGGCCGGGCTTCCTGAGGCTGGAGAACCCGCTATCCCGAAGCTGCCCGACTTTACTATCCGGGCTTCTTGTGCTACATTTTCTGATCACCAGACTTTTTCAGACTCCACCATGTTCCACACCTCAAGATTGATTCTCCTGCTCCTGTTCGCCGTCTGCACACTCGGGGTGGATCCTGTTGATTCATCGGACGATTATGACCTCCTGATTCGCAATGCCCGGGTGCTGGACGGAACCGGAAACCCCTGGTATTACGCCGACATTGCGATTCGGGCCGACCGAATCGTTGCAATGGGTTCCATGCCGGATGCCACAGCCCTGCGTACGATTGATGCTGCCGGGCTCTATCTGTCCCCCGGCTTTGTAGACGTCCACTCCCATGCCGCCACCGGCCTCGTCGACAGGGAACTCAGCAGTGCGATTCCACTACTCGCCCAGGGCATTACCACGGTTGTAGTCAACCCGGACGGGGGAGGCCCCATCGACCTGTATCAACAGCGAGAACAGCTGCTGGAGTTTGGGTTGGGTGTCAACGTCGCACAGTTTGTTCCTTTCGGGTCCATTCGACAGTTTGTACTGGGAATGGACGACCGCGCACCTGATCCTTCGGAGCTGGAACAGATGAAGGAGAGGGTCCGAAACGGAATGGAAGCTGGAGCCATCGGACTCTCTTCCGGACTTTTCTATGCGCCGGCCAGCTATGCCAGAACCGAAGAAGTTGTTGAGCTGGCAAAAGCGGCCGCAAAATACAACGGAGTCTATCAAAGCCATATTCGTGACGAATCGGACTACACGGTCGGATTGCAACAGGCCGTAGAAGAGGTGATCCATATCTCCCGCGAAGCGGGACTTCCCGGTGTCGTCACTCACATCAAGGCACTTGGCCCCAATGTCTGGGGAGAGGCCGAAACAATCGTCCGTGATATTGAAGAGGCTCGAAATGACGGTGTAGAGGTTTATGCAGATCAGTATCCCTATAACGCTTCATCCACCAGCCTCTCTGCAGCACTACTACCCCGATGGGCATCGGAAGGCGGGCGCGAACGGTTTCTCGGACGGCTCGAGAATCCGGACCTTCTCGACCGCATTCTCAGAGAAATGGAGGTGAATCTTGCCAGGCGGGGAGGCCCCGGCCGAATTTCGGTCAGAAGAGTCGAATCCCATCCGCAATTCAACGACAGAACCCTTTTGGAGATCGCCAATGAGATGAACCTTCCGGCCGTTGAAGCTGCTCTCCGGCTTTTACGGGAAGGATCTCCCGGCATCGTATCGTTCAACATGACAGAGGAAGATGTCCTGAAGTTTATGCAGCAGGAATGGACTATGACCTCCTCCGACGGAGGTCTGGTGGCCATGGGAGACGGAACCCCCCACCCCCGAAACTATGGCTCTTTTGCCCGAAAGATTGCACTCTATGTTCAGGAAAAAGATCAACTCACCCTGTCGGCCGCCATCCGCAGCATGACCTCTCTCTCCGCCTCCGTACACAACATCCCCGACCGGGGCCTTATCCGGCCCGGTATGATCGCAGATCTCGTTCTGTTCGACCTTCAGGAGGTAGCGGATCACGCAACCTACACAGCACCTCACCAGCTCTCTACCGGATTTCACTACGTTTTGGTCAATGGTGAATTCGCGGTGGACCAGGGTATTTTTACCGAAACCTTGTCCGGCAGAGTCCTTCACCGAAACGACAGCAGCAACTTTATTGAGATGGGGCATCAATGATCTGGATATCCGAATCGTTCGCAAAAATCAATCTGGGGCTTCATGTACTGGAACGGCTTCCTACCGGTTTTCACCGGATCGAAACCGGACTCTGTTTTATTGAATGGAAAGATCGATTTGAGGTCAAAGAGGCCGATCAATTTTCACTTTCGTTAAACGAACCATCTATTCCAAACGGTGAGGAGAACCTGATTACAAAGGCCTATCGTTCATTTGAGAAGTACATCGGGCTGAACCAGCACTACTCCTTTCACATTGACAAACAGATCCCTCCCGGCGCCGGGCTCGGCGGAGGCAGCAGCAATGCCGCCTTGACTCTTCGAATGCTGAACAAACTGGAGAAGACTGGCCTCTCTGACGAAGAACTAACTGATCTGAGCAGGACTCTTGGTAGTGATATCGCTTTTTTTCTGTACGGGAAACCGGCTTTGGCAACCGGGATGGGGCAGGATCTTGAACCGATGGGCCTACAACCATCGGCCTGGATTGTCACTATCTATCCGGGCTTTGAGAGCTCCACAGCAACAGTATACCAACGGGT
>JBBDRX010000082.1:0-27781 GCA_040905245.1 Balneolaceae bacterium
TGCTGAACCAGAGCGGGCTCTCTCCCGATTCAGTCACCCATCTGATTACTGTCTCCTGCACCGGCTTCTACGCTCCTGGCCCGGATTATGATCTGATCAAAGGGCTTGGACTCGATCCGAATACCGAACGATACCACCTCGGATTTATGGGATGCTACGCCTCCATCAGTGGTCTCAAGCTGGCTTCACGAATCTGCGCCGGAGATCCATCGGCTACTGTTATGGTTGTCTCCACCGAGCTGTGCACCCTTCACTTTCAGGGCGGGACCGATCCGGACGACCTGATCTCCTCCTCTGTATTCGGTGACGGATCCGCCGGAGCGATTGTCACTGCAACCCGGCCGGGTACCGGCACCTGTCTGAAACTCAACGATTTTTCTTCCATCATCACACAGAACGGAGCCGATGAAATGGCCTGGACCATTGGCGACACCGGTTTTCGAATGGTTCTGTCGACCTACATTCCGAACCTTCTGTCCGAGAATCTCTCCCCCTTCCTGGCTCCCCTGTTCAAACGGTTCCATCTCGACATTGGAGAGATCGATCTGTGGGCTGTCCATCCAGGCGGCCGCCGAATTCTGGATCGATTTGAGCAGGAACTTGAATTGAACCAGAACCAGCTGAAATACTCACGGTCGGTTCTGAAGCAGTATGGAAACATGAGCAGTGTCACCACCCTTACCGTTTTGAAAGAGATCCTTGCCGACGATCTTCCAACATCCGGAGGCAATTTGCTTGCCCTCGCCTTCGGGCCGGGACTCACCATTGAAAGTGCCTGGATGGAACGGGTTGAACCGGAGAGTGACTCCCCATGATCCCGTTACAGACTCGAAATACCGGGTTGGTGGAAGAGATGGATAAATCCTCAATCGACCAGGATACGCTCTTTCGCACCTATGACCAGTTTCACGGGCTGAATCGGTGGCTCACCGGCTGGAAAACTCTTTTTAAACAGCGTATTCTGCCTCTCTCGGGAATCGACAGGCCGTTAAGAATCCTGGATATCGGCTGCGGTGGAGGAGACCTCTGCCGAAACCTCTCGGAATGGGCTAAACACGCGTCAATCGGTGTCGACATCACCGGTATTGACCCGGATCCGAGAGCGATCCGGTATTCACGATCGCAACCCCTGCCGGATAATGTTCGGTTTCTGCACTGTAGGGCAACCGATCTTGTTCATAACGAAGAGACCTTCGACGTGGCTCTTTCCAACCATTTGCTTCACCATCTTGAGGATTTCGAACTAATCACTCTCTGCCGGGAAGCCGAAAAACTGACGACCGGCACCGTTCTGTTCAATGACATTCGAAGAAGCCGGACCGGATATCTTCTTTTTGGAGCCATTGCGCCGCTGCTCTTCAGAAATTCGTTTATTGTACGTGATGGGCTCACCTCTATTCGAAGAAGCTTTCGTCTGGATGAATTGAAGAAAGCTCTGCCGAAAGGCTGGGATGTGGAGTTGCTGTTTCCCTGGCGACTTCTGGTTACCTGGTCGGGCCGGAACCGTACCGGTTCAACCCGAATCAAACCTTACGGATCTCCATGATAACAATTCTAAAGTCTCGAGTACCCGGAACAGATCAACCCAATCGGACGCCTGCAACCGAACTCCCGTTGTATCATGCGTGAACCCCTTCCTGTTGCAATCATCGGAGCCGGAGCCGTCGGCCTTTTCCTTGGCCTGGCTTTGAATCGTCTGGGTATCCCGTTTCGAGTATTCGAACAGCGCTCCGAGATCCATCCCCATTCCCGCTCCCTGGGTATACATCCCGTTTCCCTGGAGCTCCTGGACGGACTGAACCTGACAGAACCATTTCTGAAACAGGGACTTCCCATCCGGCGCGGCGTGGCTTATCACGACCGGGAACCGATCGGAACCATTCGATTCGACAAACTGCCTGAACCCTGGAATTTTATTCTCGTCATTCCCCAGTATCAAACGGAGAGGATCCTTGAAGAAGCGTTGAATCGGGCTGCCCCCGGATCCCTGCACCGGGGATGGAAGTTGTCCCGAATGGAAGAGGGCCATGCAGGGCAGAAGCTTCGGTTTACCACACCGGATGGACAGCAGGAGATCATCTCGAACCGGGTTATTGGCTGTGATGGCAAAAACAGTACTGTACGAAACCATGCCGGAATTCCGGCCCGGAAGAAGCGATATCCGGACACCTATATCATGGGGGACTTTCCCGATTCCGATACCCCGGAAGAGGCAGCTGTTATCTACCTCCATCGCAATGGCCTGATCGAGTCGTTCCCTCTTCCTGGACGCAGACGACGCTGGGTGGTGAAGACGGATCGATACATCGAACAGGCAGATGGTTTTGCACTCACCCGGCGAATCCTGGAGCGATTGGAGATTCGGCTGGACCCGAAACAGGCCAGAATGGTCAGCAGTTTCGGAACATATCGGCAACTTGCCGATACCCTGGTTCAGAACAGAGTGATTCTGGCCGGAGATGCAGCGCACGTTGTAAGTCCGATCGGTGGTCAGGGGATGAACCTGGGCTGGATTGGAGCCATGTCGCTCGGATATGCCCTGCGAGATGAGATTTGCCTGGAAAAAGGTCCCGGAAGCCTGTCTCGTTACTCGAACAAGCAGCGTCTTGTCGCAAAACAGGCCGCTCGTCGCGCCGAAATCAACATGGTGATGGGACGGAAACAGCGTATTCCCGCACTTCGAAAAATCCTTTTGCAGACACTCGTAAACACTCCCCTCAATCCTCTAATGGCCAGAATATTTACCATGAAAGGATTGGGAAGATGGCCGGCCTGAACAGGTTCAGGCCGGAATCAGTCAGTTCTGATCTTTCTTCAGGTAGTCCCGAAGTACCTTGTGGAGAATCCCTCCATTTCGATAGTAGTCGATCTCGATGGGAGTATCGATTCGGCAAAGCGTCGTAAACTTGACAACTTCTCCGTTGGTTCGGGTAGCCGTAACTGGAACTTCCTGTTGAGGCTTCAGGTTGTCGTCCACCTGAATCTCAAAGGTCTCCGATCCGTCAAGTCCGAGGCTTTCGTGGCTCTCGCCATCCTTGAACTGAAGCGGGAGAACACCCATTCCAACCAGGTTGGACCGGTGAATTCGCTCGTAAGAAGCGGCAATAACCGCTTTCACTCCCAGGAGGATGGTTCCCTTGGCAGCCCAGTCTCTGGAAGACCCGGTTCCGTACTCCTTGCCCGCCAGGCCGATCAGTGGAGTTCCGGACTCATGGTACTTCTCTGCAGCCTCGTATATGGTTGTGATTTCATCGTCCGGAAAGTACTTCGTAAAGCCTCCTTCCGTACCCGGAGCCAACTGGTTTTTGAACCGGACATTCGCAAACGTACCTCGCGTCATCACCCGGTCATTTCCTCGTCTGGATCCGTAGGAGTTGAAGTCTCGTTCCTCTACGCCATGCTCCAGCAGATACTTGCCCGCAGGACTGTCAGCGTCAATGTTTCCGGCAGGTGATATGTGATCAGTGGTAATGGAGTCTCCGACTTTCACCAGGGCACGTGCTCCCTTGATTGGCTGAATCGGCTCGGGATCTGCCCCCATGTCCATAAAGAAAGGCGGTTCCTGTATATAGGTAGACTCCTCTTTCCACTCATAGAGCTCTCCGCCACCGACTGGAATTTCGTCCCAGGATTCGGACTCAAAAATGTCACTGTACATTCGCTCGAAGAGGTCGGGACGAATCGCCGAATCCAAAAACTCCTTGATTTCGTCAGAGGTAGGCCAGATCTCTCGGAGATAGACATCGTTGCCATCCTTGTCCTTGCCGATCGGGTCGTTCTCCAGGTCAATATCGACCCGGCCGGCCAGCGCGTAAGCGACAACCAGCGGAGGAGATGCCAGATAGTTAGCCTTCACATTCGGATGAATCCGGCCTTCAAAGTTTCGGTTTCCGGAAAGAACACCTGCGACAACAAGCTCGCCCTCCTGGATCGCATTGACAACCGCTTCAGGCAGCGGGCCGGAATTTCCGATGCAGGTGGTGCATCCATATCCGACCAGGTTAAATCCGAGCTGGTCCAGATAGTCGGTGAGCCCGGCTTCATTGAGATACTCCGTCACTACTCTGGAACCCGGTGCCAATGATGTCTTGACAAACGGAGGAACTTTCATTCCCCGCTCAATCGCTTTTTTAGCTACAATTCCGGCTCCCAGCATCACACTCGGGTTGGAGGTGTTCGTGCAGCTGGTAATCGCTGCAATCACCACATTCCCGTGCTTCATATCCAGCGTCTGTCCATTCTTGAAGACTCCCTTGTTGGCCAGCTTCTCCTGAGTAAGGTTAAAGCCCATAGTCGGGTCGTCACTGGTCAGGGAGTTCTGGAATGTCTCTTTCATGCGTTTCAGGGTGATCCGATCCTGAGGCCGTTTGGGGCCGGCAAGAGATGTTTCCACGTCTCCCAGGTCGAACTCAACGACTTCCGTAAACTCCGGATCCGGGGTATCGTCCGTGCGGAAGAGCCCCTGCTCTTTCATATAATTTTCGACCAGCTTCACCTGCTCGTCACTCCGGCCTGTTCGGGACATGTAACGCAATGATTCAGAATCGATCGGGAAAAAGCCCATCGTCGCGCCATACTCCGGCGACATGTTAGCGATTGTCGCCCGATCAGGCAGGCTCATATTGCTGAGGCCCGGGCCAAAGAACTCTACAAATTTGCCAACCACACCCTGACGACGCAGCAGTTCGGTCACTGTGAGAGTCAGATCGGTCGCAGTAATACCCTCCTTCAGTTTGCCGGTAAGCTTGACACCGATCACTTCGGGAACCAGCATATAGATCTGCTGGCCCAGCATGGCGGCTTCCGCTTCAATTCCCCCAACACCCCAGCCCAGAATACCGAGGCCGTTAATCATGGTCGTGTGAGAGTCCGTACCTACCAGTGTATCCGGGTAAGAAACCGTAGAGCCATCCTCTTCAGTCCGGGTAAAGACCCCTTTCGCAAGGTACTCGAGATTTACCTGGTGAACGATTCCCCTGCCGGGTGGAACCACCCGGAAATTATCAAACGCGTCTTTTCCCCATTTCAGAAATTCATACCGTTCACGGTTGCGCTCCATTTCCCGCTCCACGTTGAACATAAAAGCGGCCTCCTGTCCAAACATATCGACCTGAACAGAGTGGTCAATCACCAGGTCTACAGGAACTTGTGGATTAATGGATTGTGGATCCCCTCCCATTCGTTCCATGGCAGAGCGAAGAGCAGCCAGATCCACGACAGCCGGTACTCCCGTAAAATCCTGCAAAACCACTCGGGACGGCTTGAACGGAATCTCGCCCTGAGGATCTTTTGCGTTATACCCGGCAAGAAGATCGATATCCTTGTCGGTGATGGCGAATCCGTCATACTCTCTCAATACCGCTTCCAGCAAAATCTTAATAGAGAAGGGAAGCCTGCTTATGTTTCCATAGCCCATCTCTTCCAATTTTCTGAGACTGTAGAGGTGTGACGTTCCCGAGCCTGTATCAAATTCAACCCGGGTCTTCTGGAGTTCTTTTTGTTTGCTCATAGATATCGTGGAGGTCTTCTGTTAGCTTTCGTGTTTAAAAACTGGCTGTCTCTCACAGGACAGTAAATTTACAAATCATTTTACTTAATATCTTACCGGATGAATCTCGGTCTTTCCGTTCTGTTTCGGGATTTCCCTGCTCCTTTCTCACCATCAGCCTCTCTTTGTTCACCGCCTGTCCCGGTTTCAGGTAAAAAGGGGCGCCACAAACTGGACAGGCAAAAACTTTTGCCAAGCAATTGCAATCGAGCTCTGATCCCCTTATTTTTTGAGACTTGTCAATCCGCCAATGAAATAACAAAAGAGATTCATCGTGAACACGATTAGCAACAAGACATACTCGGCCAAACCCGGCGATATTAAAAAGAAGTGGATATTGATTGATGCTGAAGATCAATCACTGGGACGCGTGAGCAGTCAGATCGCCACCATACTTCGCGGGAAGAACAAGGCGCAGTATACACCACATATGGATACCGGCGACAACGTCGTTGTGATCAATGCAGAAAAAGTAGCTCTGACCGGAAAGAAGATGTCAAACAAACTCTATTTCCGGCACACCGGCTATACAGGGAACGAAACATTCACTTCCGCATCTGACATGCTTGAGAATGACCCCACTTCCCTGATTCGGAAGGCAGTAAAAGGAATGCTTCCGAAAAACAGACTTGGCCGAAAACTGTTGGGAAACCTTCGAATTTACGCCGGACCGGTTCACCCGCACACGGCACAACAACCTGAAAAAACTGACTCATAGCGTTACATGGCACAATCGAATTACATCGGCAGAAGAAAGAACTCGACCGCCCGCCTCTACATCACACCAGGTAAGGGAGAGTTTCTGGTCAACAAACGACAACTGAACGACTACTTCTCCTCACAGGCACGCATCAACATTGCAACCCGCCCCCTGGTAGTGACAGAACTGAGTGAAAGCTACGACATCAAAGTAACCGTCCGAGGCGGCGGAACCACCGGCCAGGCTGGCGCTATTCAGCTGGCAGTGGCTCGGGCACTCGACGATCTCAATGAAGACGTCCATTCGCTGCTCAAACAGGAGAGCCTTCTGACCCGGGACGACAGAATGGTCGAACGAAAAAAATACGGCCAGCCGAAAGCCCGGAAAAAATTCCAGTTCTCCAAGAGATAATTATCTCTCCGGAAATCGGAACACGATTTTACTGTTACAAAACCCAAACACACATACACAGCGACTTCACGCCGGGTGTCTTTTCAAAACATGAAAGGATTGGCGCTGAAGGATGACCTGTGTAGCGGATTAACTCAAAACAAACCTGTCTTATGCCTAAAGCAGCCTCTATTGAAGAGCTCCTGAAATCCGGAGCTCATTTTGGACACCTTACACGCCGCTGGAATCCGAAGATGAAAGAGTTCATCTTCATGCAGCGTAACGGAATTCACATCATTGACCTGAAGAAGTCTCAAAAGTACCTTCAGGAAGCCCTGGAGGAAGTAGCCACCCTGGCCAGAGAGGGGAAAACCATCCTCTTTGTCGGTACAAAAAAACAGTCCCAGGAAATTATTCGCACCGAAGCAGTTCGTTGCGGCATGCCCTTTGTAACACACCGCTGGCTCGGTGGGATGCTCACAAACTTCAGCACGGTTCGAAAAAGCATCTCCCGTATGGAGGAGATCGAGAAAATGAGTCAGGACGGCACGTTTGACGAACTGACCAAAAAAGAGGGCCTGATGCTGGAACGAGAGCGCGAAAAGCTTGTAAACACCCTCGGTGGTATCGCCAACATGAACCGACTCCCCGGAGCCATTTTTGTTGTAGACACCATCAAGGAACATATTGCTGTCAATGAAGCGGTTAAGCTGAACATTCCGATTATTGCACTGGCAGACACTAACAGTGATCCGGATATACCGGACTACATCATCCCGTGCAACGACGACTCCGCCCGAACCATCCAGCTCATTACATCCCAGGTTGCCGATGCAATTATTGAGGGTAATGCCGAGCGGGAGGCAATGAAAGAAGAAGAGGTCATGGAGCAGGCAGCCGAAGAGGTAAAAGCGACCGAAGCGTCGGATACAGACGCAAGTGAAGTAATCCCCCAGACAAGGCGAAGAAAGCGGCGAAGAAAGGACCCGGAAAATGAACTGACTCCACAGGATAGTGACAGTTCGGACGATTCGGATACCGCTTCAGATACAGAAAAAAAATCCGAAGAAGAGGCGCCGGCCGAGCAGGAATCTTCCACAGGTGACTCTACGGACAGTGACGACGACAAAACGTCCTGACCCGGCCAATCCAAACCTCAACTTCTAACAAATCACGACCCATGAGCATTAGCGCAAAGGATGTAAAAAAACTCCGCGACCTTACGGGCGTCGGCATGATGGACTGTAAAAAAGCACTGGCCGAATCGGATGGCGATATGGACCGGGCAGTAGAAATTCTCCGGAAAAAAGGCCAGAAAGTCTCTGAAAAGCGAGCAGACAGAGAAGCCAATCAGGGAATTGTCCTGACTCGTATCCGGGAAGACGGGGGGAAAGCGGTCGCTGTCGAAATCAACTGCGAAACTGATTTTGTAGCCCGCAACGAAGACTTCCAAAACGATGTTAAATCCTTTCTCGATGTTGCTTATGAAGAGGACATCTCTTCCCTGGACGATCTTCTGAAACAGAAGATCGGTGACCTGACTGTCGAGAAGAAGCTCGAGTCCATGGTCGGAAAGATCGGTGAAAAAATTGAGATCAATCGACTGATCAACATCACCAGTGACGGTGGCTCCATCGTGGACTATATTCATCCAGGCAATCAGCTCGCAGTCCTCGTTGAGTTCGAAGGGGCTATTCCGGACGAAAACGTTGCCCGCGATGTAGCCATGCAGGTTGCAGCGATGAATCCTATTGCAGTGAACCGGGACCAGGTAGATCGCTCTGTTATCGATAAGGAGCTTGAGATCGCAAAAGAGCAGCTGATCAACGAAGGCAAACCTGCAGAGATCGCTGAAAAAGCGGCACAAGGAAAACTACGACGGTTTTATGAAGAGCGGGTCCTTCTGGAGCAGAAATTTGTCAAGGATAACGGAATCTCTGTGAAAGAGTACCTTGAGCAAAATGATACCCCTCTGGTTCGTGCCTTCCACCGCATTCAACTGGGGGAAGATTCCTGATTCTTTCAAATCAATAGTTGCAAAAAGGCTACCTTTTCGGTAGCCTTTTTTTGATTCAAACAACCCAGTAAAACCAAATCGTGGCAAACTTATACAAACGAATTCTACTGAAGCTGAGTGGAGAATCTCTGCTCGGAGAACAAGGACATGGAATTGACGGATCCATTCTCGCCCGATATGCGGAAGAGATCAAGGCTGTTCACGAGGAAGGGGTAGAAGTCGCTGTGGTGGTCGGAGGTGGCAATATCTTCCGCGGTGTCCGTGGAGCCACCGAGGGAATGGATCGTGTTCAGGGAGACTACATGGGAATGCTTGCCACTCTGATCAACAGCATGGCACTTCAGGATGCTCTTGAACGAAAAGATGTCCATACCCGATTAATGTCGGCTATCCGTATGGAGGAGATTGCTGAACCATACATTCGCAGAAGGGCCATCCGACACCTGGAAAAGGGACGAGTCGTTCTATTCGGTGCGGGAACCGGAAATCCCTATTTCACAACGGATACCGCTGCCGCGCTGCGGGCAATCGAAATTGAATCCGACGTCATTCTAAAAGGAACACGTGTCGCCGGAATCTATGACTCCGACCCGGAAACGAACCCGGATGCTCAAAAGTTCGATACCATCGCCGGAGACGAAGTCCTACGCCGAAGACTCTCGGTAATGGATCTGACCGCATTTACACTCTGCAGGGAAAACGAGACCCCCATTATTGTCTTCGATATGAATGTGAAGGGGAATCTTAAGCGTGTTGTCTGCTCGGATGAAGCCGTTGGGTCGACTGTTGTTTGGGATGAAACGTAGTTTTATTACTTTTCGTTTTCTTCCAACCTGCATACCGACAACCGCTTTAAAAAACAGAATAAGCCATGCTACCTGAGGAACTAACGGAAATTATTTCTACGGCTTCAAGTGCCATGAGAGAAGCTGTCCAATTCTGTAAAAAGGAGTTCTCTCTGATTCGGGCCGGCAAAGCCAGCCCCGCACTCCTCGAGAATATCCGGGTGGACTACTATGGTTCACAAACACCGCTGAACCAGCTTGCCAACATCGGTACTCCGGAACCCCGCCTCCTTACCGTCGAGCCCTATGACAAATCGATCATTCAGGACGTTGAGAAGGCCATTATGGCCGGGGGGCTCGGGTTGAACCCGAACAATGACGGTAACCTGATTCGCATTCCGCTACCCATGTTAACGGAAGAGAGAAGAAAAGAGCTTGTGAAAAAAGCGAGTGAGGTGGCCGAAGAAGCCCGAATCAGTATTCGAAACACCAGAAGAGAAGCCAACGACGAGATCAAAAAAACAGTCAAGAAGAATTCTCTTCCCGAAGATTTTCTCTACGATGCCGAGGATCAGATTCAAAAATTGACTGATCAGTATACAGAGAAAGTGAACAGTATGCTGGAGCAGAAAGAGAAAGACATACTGACTGTATAAGTATAAGGGAGTGACCCTTCCGGGCCTAAATCCGGGACAACATGGCCTGTCTTCTGTCGTAACAGACCCGTTTCCAAACCGATATGTATATATCCGAACTTGATCTTCACGGCTTTAAGAGCTTTGCCCACAAGACGAAAGTCAAGTTCGACAGCGGAATAACTGCCATTGTCGGACCTAACGGTTGCGGAAAATCCAATATCGTGGATGCGCTGCGATGGGTCCTGGGCGAACAGCGACCCACTCTCCTCCGCTCAAGCTCCATGAGCAATGTGATCTTCAACGGTACCGCTCAGAAGAAGGCCCTCGGAATGGCAGAGGTCTCCCTCACACTTGTGAACAACAAAGGTGTCCTTCCAACAGAATACAGCGAAGTAACGATCACTCGCCGCCTCTATCGCTCCGGTGAGAGCGAATATCAGCTGAACAACACGGCCTGCCGTCTCAAGGATATCATGGAGCTGTTCATGGATACCGGAATGGGATCCGATGCCTACTCTGTCATTGAACTAAAGATGGTAGAAGAGATTCTGAACGACAAAAACAATGACCGAAGAAGGCTCTTTGAGGAAGCTGCCGGTGTAACGAGATACAAAGAGAAACGACGTCAAACCTTCCGAAAACTGGACGAAACCCTGAAGGATCTTCAACGGATTGAAGATATCCTGGTAGAGGTGAGAAAAAAGGCCCGATCTCTGGAGCTACAGGCAGAAAAAGCGGTTCGCCACCGAAATTTTAGAAAGGAGCTGGAACAGCTCGACAAAGCGTACACAAAAGGTGAATATCTCAACGTTCAGGAAGAGCTGAACCCGCTCCAGGAACGAGTCGACCACGCTGCCAAAGAGAAAAAGGAAATTCAGTCCGCACTTGATAAACTCGAGGAGAATGAAGAGCAGATTCGGCAGAAGCTGCTCGAGAAGGAGCGCACAGAATCAGAAACCAGAAAGCGAGTCAATCAGGTAGAGAACAGTGCACGCGATCTGGAGACCACTCTGAAAATTACTCGTGAAAAGATTGAGAACGAAAAGGGAGTCATCCATCGCTATCGTGAAGATGTCAAACAGAGCCATACTGACCTGAAGGAATTAACGAAGCTCAAAGACCAGCATGGCAACAAGCTCGAAGATCTCACCCGCGAAGTAGAACGTTCCGAAGCCAGCCTGAAGGAGTCTCGAAAGAGTTTCAATGACATTCAGCAAACCTACACACAGATCCGGCATCAGCTTTACGAGCTGGAGATTGAGTCGGGCAATACCAATCAAAGGCTCTCTGATTTGAGAGCCGATCGAATTCGACTGGAGTCGAGACTTGAGAATACGGAAGGAGACCTGAACAGGATCCTCTCGGATATTCGAGAGTTCGAAAGTGAAATCTCGACACTGCAAGAAGAACTGACGCTGATCGAGAATCAGAAGAGAGAGAAAGAAGAGGAGTGTCAGCGACAAAAATCACATCTCGAAGAGCAGAGTCAAAAACGCATCCGTCTAGCCGACTCCAGAGAGGAGCTGAAAGAGACGATCCGAACACTCAAAAGCGAAGGTGACGCACTCCGCTCCGAACAGCAGCTTCTTCAGGAGCTGGCTAACTCCAAAGAGTTTTTCCCCACCGGAGTCGCCTGGCTGATGGAGCATCATGCCGGGAGCTTCAAACGGCTTGACGTAGTCGGAAATGTGCTCCACACCGATGAAGAACACGCTGCTGCGCTGGAATCTGCACTCGGAGAGTCTATCCACTATGTCCTTGTCGAGTCGATGGAAGACGCTCTGCGGGCTGCAGAGCTCCTGAAAAAGCATAAGCAGGGGCGAGCCACCTTTATCCCGGTCTCAGAACTTCAAAAATCCTACCCGGTCGAAAAAAGCTCCATTCTGGGTGTTGTCAATGTTGACAATTCATATATGCCTGTTGCACAGCTGCTGCTCGGTTCCACAATTCTGGCAGAAAATATCTCCCAGGCCAAACGGCTCCTGCCTGCCATCGATAATGCCACGTCTGCAGTGACTGCAGAGGGAGACATCCTCTTTTCCCGCTCCTTCTACCGAAGTGGCAGCAGAGGCCAGCAGAGTGGAGCCCGACTCGGTTTAAAAGACAAACTGGAAAAGCTCGAACTCGCTATCGAAGGAAACAAGTCGGAGTTGAAGAAAAAAGACCGGACACTTCAAAAACTGGAACAGGAACTGGAGGAGATTGACCTGGACAAGTTGCGCGGCCGGCTCGAATCTGCAGAGGGCGAACTTCGTAAAAAAGAACAGGCAGCACAACGAATCCAATCGAATATTCAGCACTACAAGAAAAGTATCGGAGACCTTCAAAACCGCCAGGAATCACTGACGACCAGTGAAAGTAGTGCTCGCAATGAGCTGGAGACACTCAATCCAAGAGAAGATGAACTGAGACAGGAGATTCAGGAGCTGAACCGGCTTCAGGAAGAGAAGAAAGAACAACTTCAGAAGCTGGAGGACGAACGTGCGATTGCACAGAACCGCTACAACGATGCCCGTCTCAGCCATCAGGATGTAGAGAATCAGTCAGAAAATCTGAAAAAGGATCTGAAACGCACAGAAAATGGAATCGTCACCATTCATCAACGGTTAAAAAGCCGTGAAGAGCTGACCCGCCAAAGCGAAAAGAAAATCAGTGAATTCAACCTGGCACTTGAAAAAGCTGAAGAGAGCCTTTCCGTAAAGAGGCAACAACAGACGGAGCTGGCAGACCAACTCAGAGAGGCAGAGAAAAGAACTCAACAGCAGAGAGGAGAAATTCGGGATCTGGAAGTCGAATTAAAAAAACTCCGACGGAAGAAAGAGGTGAATCTGGAATTGCACCATCATCTCGAGATGGCTCGTGAGAAACTGGAGATGCAGGCACAAAGCTTGTCGGATCACATCTGGCAGACTTACGGTGTGTTAATGAAACAGATCGAAGAGAGCCTTCCCGAGGAGATGGAACCAGACGAAACAAAAAAACGTATAGCCTACCTGAAACAGCGCCTGAATCAGATCGGTGAAGTGAATCCGCTGGCCATCGAGGAGTTCGAAGAGGAGAGCGAACGGTTAGAATTTCTGGAAGAGCAGGTGGGCGATCTTCAGAACGCCGAATCCCAGCTCAGAGAAACAATCCACGAAATCAATGAAACGGCCAATAAACACTTCAACGAAACCTTCGAACAGATACGAACCAATTTCATTTCAGTATTCGGGACACTCTTCCAGGAAGACGACTACTGTGACCTTCTGATCGATCAGGAGAGTGAAGACCCGCTGGAAGCACAAATTGAGATCAAGGCCAACCCCAGAGGAAAGCGTCCCTCCAGTATCAACCAACTCTCGGGCGGAGAAAAAACCCTGACGGCCATCGCTCTTCTCTTTGCTATCTATCTGGTGAAACCCTCCCCGTTCTGTGTTCTCGATGAGGTAGACGCCCCACTGGATGATGCAAACATTGACCGATTTGCCAACATGATCCGAAACTTCAGCAAAGAGACCCAATTCATCATCATCACCCACAACAAGAAAACCATGTCCAAGGCAGAGATGATGTATGGTGTGACGATGCCCGATATTGGTATCAGCAAACTTGTTGGCGTCAAACTGGACGAAGTCGCCTCCGCATAGGACACTCCGTGTAAATACACCCTTTCTGAATACCAGACCTTCTTCTTCCAATACTGTGAGACAACAACACTATCAGGGATGGCTGGCATACTGTACTGGACCTGACAATTCGCCTCTCTCGTACTATCGACGCTTGCGGGAACGCCCCTTACCCTTCTTGACAAACGGAGTATAAAACGGATCTTTCTTTGTAGGCTTCGACCGTTGCTTTCGAGCGCTTCGCTTCTGCTTCGGAACAGAACCTGACTCCTCCTCTTTCTCCTCCGGACGGGATTCCTCTCTCATTTTCAATAGTGCAGCAGCCACTTCTATCGGCGAAAACCGATCCGATGCTATAGCTTCCACTTGCTCGATAAACGGACGTAACCCGCCTGTTTCCAAAGTCTTTGATACGTCCTCCTGAAACGCTTCACGTAACGAACTTTTCACCTCTTTGACCGAAGGAAGCGGAATCGATTTCAAATTCATCTTCAGCTGCTTCTCAATGAACCGGATATTCTTGTTCTTGCGCCCGGCAGAAAAGGTATATGCCGTACCATCACGGCCAGCCCGGCCCGTCCGCCCGATTCGATGGACATAATACTCAGGGTCATGCGGAATATCATAATTGAACACCACATCTACATTCTCAACATCAAGTCCCCTGGCAGCTACATCCGTAGCAATCAACAGATCGATTCGGCCATTGCGAAACTCCGCCATCACCTTGTCCCGCATATTCTGATTCATATCTCCGTGAAGAACACCACTGGCATACCCTCTGGACTGCATATCGTCTACCAGTGAATCACATGTACGTTTCGTATTACAAAAAACCAGTGATCGCTTGTACTGGTTTAAATCCAGGATTCGACAAATCCCTTCAGTCCGCATTGAATCCCGAACTTCGACCAGGTACTGCTCAATCCCTGAAGCTCCACTAACCTGGCTCTCCACCTGGATCAGCTCCGGGTTATCGAACCAGCGCTTCATCAGCTTCTTGATCGCTGCTGAAAGTGTTGCAGAGAACATCACTGTCTGTCGTGTGTTCCCCTCACCGGCAAATCCCAGAATTTGCTCAATATCGTCTCGAAAACCCATGTTGAGCATTTCGTCCACCTCATCGAGTACCACCATTCTCAGACTTTCAAGATTTAGTGTTCCTCTCTTGAGGTGGTCTATCAACCTCCCTGGCGTCCCCACGACAATGTGCGAACCCCGCTTTAACTGACTAATCTGTCGTCCGATTGGCTGGCCACCGTAGACCGGAGTAACATGAATCCCCTTGCAGTGGCTTCCCAGTTTCAGGATTTCCCCGGTACTCTGAACGGCAAGCTCCCGGGTCGGACAGAGGACAAGCCCCTGCGTCTGGTTCAACCCGGTATCAACCCGTTCAAGGAGCGGGATCGAAAAAGCAGCCGTTTTGCCGGTACCCGTTTGGGCCTGGCCGGCGACATCTCCACCTTTCAGGATAGCTGGAATGGCCGCTTCCTGAATTTTGGTTGGAGCTTCAAAGCCCATTTCCTGAATTGCAGTGCAGATCGATTCGCTGATTCCGAGATCTGAAAATGTTGTTATACTCATAATGGATAGATAGAATACTGTTTACAGTTCGACTGATGCCCAAGATCGGAGTGGTCGACCCATTCTCACCGATAGCTGCTTACTGCAAGTACGATCCCATGTAGAAAAAGACGGGCAGAAAAAAAGGGCCTGTTGAGGAAGGCGGATCAAAACGTTTGAACAAACCCCAATATACGGATCCTGTAACGATTCCCCTATCGATTTCTTTCGAAAAGATTCCGGAAAAGTACGTCAAACGGGATGAACCAGGAGAGTTGAAAACATTGTCGCGAATCAGATCAGACACAGACATGCATCGATGAAATTTGTATCTTTTACAGGAATCCAAATGAGCAGATCCGATGGCGCGAAAAAGCTTTGAAATCCCGGAAATGTACACCTCGCCGATCATTCGAACGGTCAAAGAGACAAACAAGGTTCAGGACCCCCGGAAGAAGGACCTTGAACCAAGCCGTCTCCGTTTTGGCCCGGTTGAATTTCTAATTCCTCGACATTTCGGATTTTGTTACGGAGTGGAGAACGCCATTGACATCGCCTACCGAACGGTCGAAGAGAATCCGGATCGACGTATTTTTTTGTTGAGCGAGATGATCCACAACCCATCAGTGAATGAGGATCTGCAAAATCGTGGTGTGAAGTTTCTCTTTGATACTGACGGAACCGAACGGATTTCAATCGAATCTCTGGACAGCCGGGATATCGTTATTGTACCTGCATTCGGCACCACCGTCGATATTCAACAGCAGCTTCGAAAGCAGGGTATCGACCCTTATCAATACAATACTACCTGTCCATTCGTAGAAAAAGTCTGGAACCGCGGGAAGCAGCTGGGACGAAAAGGGTACAGCTTGGTCATTCATGGCAAAGACCGTCACGAAGAGACTCGTGCCACTTTTTCCCACTCGGCGCAACACTCCCCTGTTGTCGTTGTACTCAATCCTGATGAGGCCAGGATTCTGGCTGCCATTCTCACCGGCGAACGGCCCGAAAGTAATTTTGAAAAGTGGTTTGGGCACAAATCCACTCCCGGGTTCAACCCACTCCGTGATCTCGAACAATTCGGAGTCATCAACCAGACGACCATGCTTGCTACGGAAACACAGGAGGTAATGTCCATCCTGAAGGAAGCCGCAGCCATCCGGTTTAATGAAGACAAGCCGGAAGAGCATTTCGCCGATACATCAGACACGCTCTGCTATGCAACCAACGAGAATCAGTCGGCGACCTACGCACTTGCCGATGCACGGCCCGACCTTTCGATTGTCGTCGGTGGCTACAACTCTTCAAATACCATGCACCTGGCCGAAATTCTGGAACAGCACTCTCCTACCTATCATATCAGGGATGCAACAGAGATTCGATCTGAAGGCGAGATCGACCATTTTAACCAGTGGAAAAAAGAAATCCTGACCACTTCCGGCTGGCTTCCGGATCAGGACTCCCCGGTTTCCATTGCTCTCACTTCAGGTGCATCCTGTCCCGATATTCTGGTAGATGAGGTCCTGTTGAAGGTCCTTACTTTTTTCCCGAGTTCCAGTGAAATTGACACAGTCCTCTCGTCCTTTGAAGAGGCTGTAAAGCAGTAACTTCTACTCCTGACGAGAATTTTCAAGGACTGTAAAATAGGAGATCCGCCGGGGTTGAACCGACCGAAAGCGAATGTGAAAATCGTCTCCGCTCCGCTCCACATCCGGAGTTACCTGTCCTGTTGTATCCTGACGAATCTTGTCATAATCGATCCAGACAGAAAACGGACGGATATTGAGTGACTCGTTGTACTCGTTGATTGGCACATCGTACCGTATGGTCACCCGGGTCGGGTTGTAAGTGATCGTCTGTCCGGGTGGAAGGTTTCGGATTCGAATCGGCACGGTGATCTGCGCTTCCGTAAATTCAGCGACTTCAAATGAGTACTGAACCTGTTCGGTCAGCAGCGAAATTCCCGATGCAGGCGACTCCAACTCCAGGGTCAACTCCCGACTCTCTCTTACATCTTTGAGTACTATCTGCCGAGTATAAACCGTATCCACTTCCTGAACACGGCTGACTGCACCGGAAATACGAATCGATGAGGGTTCCACCACAGGTTTACCAACCTGGCCGAATTGTTCTCCGAACCGGAGATCCACATTAGGAACAACCGGCACATCCTTTTCAGTTCGTCTCTCCATTTCCAGCACCAGCGTTGAAGGGCGTACGTTATTGATCAATACATCCGAGAGCATGGAGACCTGACGCTGAATCCGGTCGGCCAAGTTAATCTCTTCGTTATCTACATCCAGGACAACTCTGGGCGGATTGCTGTAGAGCGTAATCAACTTCCATCCCTCTCCGGTTACATCGACACTTGCACTGGTTGGCGGGTCGGAGACAAGTGCCATCTCGCCAGAAACATCCCGGATCTCAATCGGCAGATGCAGTGTAATCGAAAAGTCCCGATTCAGGTTTACAATAAACCAGAGGCAGAGAGCCAGAATCAGAGAGATACTGAAAACAAGAAGTTTTTCACGTGGCAGATACGCCGCGCGGTTATCATCGTCACTGGTATCCTGGCCTTTTTTATCCTTCCCGATAGATAATAACCCTTTCAGTTTCTCTAACATCGTACAATCAGCTCCCGAACGGTATCCTGCCCCACCCGCCCATTCAGTTTCCTGGTAATAGAAAAGCGATTCATGTGTATCTCATGACGCCATGCATCACTTTCGACTTTGACAATTAATCTCCCATCCGATTCAAAAGAAAGATCACGTGTTGCCTTTGCAACCTGATCCCCCACCACGTCCGGCCAGACGTGCAAAACCATGCCACGTTTCAATTCATTCCGTTGCGGAAGTCTTTTGATAAACGTCTTCAGAAGCTTATCCAGTGATGCCGGTTTGTTTGAAAAAGCCATATCACTCTACACGTTCTACATTTCCATCCATAACACGAAACCATGCGTTATTGCCACTTTCGTCCCACTCCATGGAATGAAAAGGCTCCTCGGAGGCCGAAGTGATAAAGGTCTGTCCGGGATGTTCCTGTAGCGTTCGCAAAACAATTTGCGTCTTCTCAGGATCCAGATTCCCGAACACATCGTCCATCAGCATCAGTGGCAAATCTTCCAGTTCATCAGAATAATAGAAAAGCTGAGCCAGCTTCAATGCGATTGTAAAAAGCCTGTGCTCTCCCTGCGATCCGTAGTTACGAAGTTCCATCTCTCCCAGATGAAACACAATTTCGTCCCGATGCGGACCCGTCACAGTCTGCTCTCGCTCCAGCTCACGTTCAAACGTTTTTTCCAGTTCCATACGAAAAGCCTCTTCAATGGTTCCCTCAAACTGTTCGGGATCAAAAAATGTCCGATATGTTAAATCCGGTTTCAGAACCATTCCCGCAAGCTTCTGGTACTGGTCGTCCAGATAGACTCGAAACCGATCCAGAACAGCGGCCCGTCGGCGAACAATTCTCGAACCGACTTCGATCAGCTGTAATGTCCAGGGTTCAAGTAACGATTCCGTCATCTGACGGGAACCATTCGACTCCTGAAGGATCCGGTTTCGCTGTTTCCGAATCCGGTTGTAGCGCACAAGATCGTTCAGATAGGTGCTGGATATCTGACTGATGAATCCGTCAATAAACCCTCTGCGTTCTGCCGGACCATCCGCTGTCAGTCTCCGATCCTCTGGACTGAGAACTACCACAGGAACCATCCCGATGAGCTCGGTAAATCGGTCGAGCGGGCTTTCATTTACAAAGATTTTCTTTCCGACAGATCCGGAGTAACGGCAACCGACTTCAAAACTGGATCGAATATTTCCTTCAAAGGCTCCTTCAACTGTAAAGTAGCTTTCTCCTTCTGCCACAACATATCGATCACTCGACGAGATAAAACTACGACTCATGCAAAGATAGTGAATGGCATCGATTATGTTCGTCTTTCCTGCCCCGTTCGGCCCGGTAATAACATTCACATGAGGAGCCGATTCGATTACCGTCTCTTCGTGGTTTCTGAAATTCTGCAGAAATAGTCGATTGATATGCATTAAGAACGGGACAGTTTCCGGTTATGCAATATGCCACAGGTCTCCCGGAGAGCAGAGCCAACAAATCGGATCAAAAATCAGCCCTACATCCCGAATACATCTTTACCGAGGAAGAGGGCGCTGTCTCCCAACTCCTGTTCAATCCGAAGAAGCTGATTGTATTTGGCAACCCTGTCAGTTCGGCTCATAGAACCTGTTTTAATCTGTCCTGCGTTGGTTGCTACAGCCAGATCTGCAATCGTTGTATCCTCAGTCTCACCGGAACGGTGCGAAATTACGGCTGTATACCCATTCTTGTGAGCCATCTCAATAGCATCCATGGTCTCGGTCAGCGTACCGATCTGATTCACCTTGATCAATATGGAGTTGGCCACCCCGTCACGAATTCCCTTCGCCAGGCGTGTCGTATTGGTCACAAAAAGATCATCTCCTACCAACTGAACCCGGCTTCCTACAGCTTCTGTCAAAGCTTTCCAGCCATCCCAGTCATTCTCGTCCATTCCATCTTCAATCGATATAATCGGATACTTCTCTACCCAGTCGGCCCAGTAGGCCGCCATTTCCGCGGCATCGCGCTTGCTGCCGTCACTCCACTTGAACTCATAAACCTGCTCTTCACTGTTATAGAATTCTGCTGTCGCAGGGTCCAGTGCAATCAGAATATCTTTTTCCGGACGATACCCCGCTCTCTCAACAGCCATCAATATTACTTCAATGGCCTCTTCATTGGACTTCAGATTTGGCGCAAATCCGCCTTCGTCCCCGACTGCTGTACTATAGCCCTTGTCCGACAGGACGGCTTTCAAATTGTGAAACACCTCTGAGCCCATTTGAATCGCCTGGCTGAACGTTTCAGCTCCCGCTGGCATAATCATAAACTCCTGCATGTCCACATTGTTGTCGGCATGCGATCCGCCATTGATAATATTCATCATCGGCAGGGGCATCAATTTGGCATTCACACCACCGATGTACCGATAGAGTGGAATACCGAGAGCGTAGGCCGCTGCTTTGGCCGATGCAAGTGATACTCCAAGGACTGCATTCGCCCCCAAATTCTCTTTGTTTGGAGTCCCGTCCAACTCGAGAAGAAAGTCGTCCAGGTCTGTCTGTCGCTGGACAGGAAAGCCTCTCAACTCTTCGGCAATCAGGGTATTCACGTTTTCCACGGCTTTTGAAACAGACTTCCCCATATAGCGATTCAAATCTCCGTCTCTCAACTCTACCGCCTCATGTTCTCCGGTAGAGGCTCCGGAGGGTACAGCTGCCCGGCCCAGGGTTCCGTCATCCAGTATCACATCCACTTCTACGGTGGGATTTCCTCTGGAATCAATAATCTGTCTGGCAACAATCTGATCAATAAAGCTCATAATCTCCTCTTTACGGTTAGCACACAACAAATGCATCGTAAGGTACCATGAAATCCCTTGTCAATAAAGAGTACGAACCGAAAAAGAGCGAGGTGAATATTTTTGGAAGAGCTACCACATTTTACCGAAAACAAAACTGATCATCGGGGTACCGAAGAAGCGTTGCGGAGAATAGTAGTCCTGCATAGTCAGCTCAATCGTACCGTCTCCTACCTCTTCATACTCGAACGGAAACTCTCCTGGCTGCACATTCTGTCTTGTCACCGGCCGCTGGGGCTCCATCATCTGAAGACCCGGATTAAAATAATAGAACATATATCCAAACTGGATAGAAGTCAGTCGTGTGAAACTTTGCCCGATATCGAGACTCAGCCTAACCTCTCCCGACAAGCCAAGATGCCAATCCCCCTCCCCCATCCCTGTAAATATATCATATACCGGCTCCGAGTATGGAATGCCAAATTCGAGAAGGTCTTCCCGGTATCCATTTCCGTTCCGGTCATTAAAGTAGGGATAGGTGAACGCCAATACCGGACCTGCTCCGGCAGAGAGATAGAACCGGTAGTTATCTGAAACACGCTCCGCAAACATCCGTTGACGAAGCCCAAGCGTTACGGGCATGGAAAATCCCCGCTTGTACTTGTTGGGTACGATCTGCTGCCCAAAGAAAAAGTCAGTGAATGTCTGCTCACTGACATCCCGTAATCCGGTAAACATAAGTGTTGCATATCCCTCCTTCATAGGGGACAGAACCCGCTTGTACTCTCCACCCACACCCACACCAAAATTGTTCAATACAATGTTCAATCCGATTCCGGAACGTACTTCGTCGTCCATCGGGGTTCTGGGAGATTCGTATGGCAGCGGTTCTGGCTCAATAATCTGTGCCACTGCTGTCACAGAACCCAGAATAAACAGAACCAGCGTAAGTAGAATGGATCGATTACACATCTCTGCAAGAGCTTCAGTTAATCTCAATTAGAATCGCCTTGATTGCCCGTCGGATAACGGACAGGCATTTGATCTGTTGCATCATACTTAAAAATATGGAAAATAGAGAGTCCTGACGCCCGAAATCTTCTCCCGATCACAATTTGCTTCTTGTTCGATTTAGCTTTTTATTCTTGCAGACTGCTGCCTGGCACTCCTTGCAGCTTTATTCAAACAGTTGAACCGTCTATGAGTACACTTACCAAGTACTATGCATACGGACCCAGAGAGACTCTCCGGCGAATGCCCGGGAAGCTCTTCGAAGCGTATGAGCCGAAGTATCTTTACTCGTACAACTCTCCGGCAAATAGTGATGAGATCTATGTAGCACTTTACGAGCAGTATGAAAAACAGATCAACGCTACCGTTTCCCTGGTCTGTGTGATCGAAAGCACCGACAAGAAAAACAGGATCGAAATCAAAAAGAGTGGAGGCCGTATGGGCTTCCGTGGAAGTTCCCTCTCTGAGGAGAAGAAGATTGAGTCGGATGTAGTCGACTTTATCATGGACTATTCCAAGCGATATGGTCTCTCTCTGCAGGAAGAGGTAGAACAATCATCCGAAGAAGAAGAGGACGAATCCTGAAGGCCAATCTGATACAGAGAAGCTTACCAGCCCCGACAACCATCAATGCCTGACAACAAGAAGAAGCAAATCTGGACGGTATTGTCAATGCTTGAGTGGGCCACAGGCTATTTTGAGAAACGATCCGTTCCCTCTCCCCGACTCAGCATAGAGTGGCTCCTCGCCGACCTGCTCCAGACCGGAAGGCTCGACCTCTATCTTCTTTACGACCGCCCTCTCTCCTCTCAGGAACTGGAGCAGCTACGTCCTCTGATCAAGAGAAGGGGAAGGCATGAACCGCTTCAGTATATCACAGGTCATTCAGAATTCCTTAACTGCCGCATTGAACTGAATCCATCGTTGCTGATTCCAAGACAGGAGACAGAACAGTTGGTCAGTATGATTCTCGACGATCATCCGGCCACAGAAAAATCGACGAAGCAGGTCATTGATATCGGAACCGGGTCCGGCTGTATACCAATCGCACTGAAACACAGCAGACCGGAGTGGCATTGCATCGGAATAGACAATTCCAGAGAAGTTCTGAAAAGCGCTCGGCACAACGCAGATCTGAACGAGACCGAGGTCGAATTTATTGAAGCCGACATGCTGCATCTGAACGACGAGCGCCTTACCGTTTCATTGCAGGAAGCAGACCTGATTATCTCCAACCCACCCTACATCTATCCTGATGAGGAGTCGTCACTGGAGAAAGAAGTTCTTGAGTACGAACCACGCACTGCATTGATCCATTTCGATCCCCTCCTGCTCTATCGTGCAGTTGGCCAGTTCGCCTGTGAACGGTTACGCCCGGGTGGCTCGCTCTATCTGGAGTGCAACACCCGCATTACAGAGTCGTTTGCCGAAGAGCTTCAAGCCATATTTCCTTCTGTCGGAATCCGGCCCGACCTGGACAAAAAGAAACGCTTTATTGTTGCCCAAAAAGGTGAGCAGACACTCTGAGGTACCGGTAAAGCATGTGTGAATAAAATGTGGATAACTTTTTTTTCGCCTAACGAAAAAGTGTTGCCCCTTCAAAACAAGCCGTATAGCAAACCTGAAGCCCTGTCAAGCGAAATCAATTTCTTTTTGTAATTTTTCATTATTTATTGTGCAACATATAATTACGTGAATATCTGTAATGTGGATAACTTTCTCAAAATCGAAGCTTCGGGGGTTTGACATACGGGGATTAAATTATCATTTTCATTTCAGTCACAGAGCGGTCCGCATTCCGTCTGTGGATAACTCGTAGAAGCAAAAGACCCAATTCAAACCTGTACGGAGCCGGTAACTATTGGAAACGTTGAGTGCAGAATCAGCCTGGGAGGAGTGTTTGGAGATTATCCAGGACAACATCAGTTATCAGAAATTCAAGTCCTGGTTCGAGCCCATCAAACCGGTGCGGCTGGAAAATGACACTCTCACTATTCAGGTACCCAGCCAGTTCTGGTACGAGTGGCTGGAGGAGCACTACTATCAAATGCTCCGCTCCACAATAGCCAAAGTTTTGGGAGAAGAAGGAAAACTGGAATACTCTATTCTTGTGGAGAAATCCGACAACCTCGAAGACAACCGTTCCGTACGCCTTCCACAACGGCCGATGCCACCCTCCGGCCCTCAGGAGATGAATAGCTACGGTACGGAACAACCGGAAGCGATCGAAAATCCGTTTGTCATTCCCGGGATACGAAAATCCAGAGTCGACTCGAACCTGAATAACAGCTACGTCTTCGAACGATTCATTGAAGGAGATTGCAATCGATTGGCACGCTCTGCTGCCATGGCTATTGCAGAAAAACCGGGGAAAAACTCATTCAATCCGTTTTTCATCTATGGCACGACCGGGCTCGGGAAAACTCACCTGGTACAGAGTATCGGTAATCGGATTAAACAGGAAAATGGAGATGATTTCTCCGTATTGTACGTTTCATCTGAAACGTTCACCAATGAATTTGTCCAGGCTATCAGAAACAACCGGGCCAGTGAATTTTCGATGTTCTACCGAAACATCGACGTTCTTCTTGTAGACGACATTCAGTTCTTCAGCGGAAAGGAGAAGACCCAGGAAGAGTTTTTTCACATATTCAATGCGCTTCATCAGGATGGTAAGCAGATTATATTGAGTAGTGACCGGGCGCCAAAGGATGTTCCCGATATTGAGGAGCGCCTTATCTCCAGATTCAGCTGGGGACTAAGTGCCGACCTGCAGATCCCGGAGTACGAAACCCGCTATGCGATTCTCGAGAGAAAAGCGAACGACAACGGCATCCAGCTGGATCCGCAAATCATTGAATTTATCGCTCATAACTTCAAGTCCAACGTACGAGACCTGGAGGGGGCTATTATCAAATTACTGGCCACTGCCTCTCTGAAGCATGTCGATGAGATTGATCTTGGGATGGCCAAAGGGGCGCTGAAAGATATGATCCGCAGCTCCAATGCCCAGATCTCTATCGAATCGATTCAGAATTATGTCTGTGAATATTTTGGTATCGACTCCAACAAGGTTCGCGAAAAAACAAGAAAACAGGAGATCGTAGAAGCCCGCCAAATCGCCATGTATCTTTCAAAACAGTTTACCAAATCGAGCCTGAAAACGATCGGGCTGCATTTCGGTGGCCGGGACCACTCTACCGTAATTCATGCGATTTCTACGGTGGAAGAGCGGTTAAGTACCATGCCGAAGTACAAACGCATTCTGCAAGAGCTTGAACAGAAGATCGAAGTCGCAACGCTCTGACACTTGTGGACACTCTGACTATCAAATCACTCCGAATCAGCGGGCACCACGGTGTCTATGAGGAGGAGCGAGAGAGGGGAACGCTCTTCGAAGTGGATCTGGTCTTTCACGGTCATTTCAGAACTGCAGGCGAATCTGACGATCTTACCGAAGCGCTCAACTATGAAGAGGCAGAAGCCCTGACAGAACAGATCCTGAAAGGGCCATCACGAAATCTGATCGAATCACTTTGTGTAGAAATCGGAGACACCCTTTTTCAACAATTCCCCGATGTCAACAGGCTGGAAGTCGCTCTTCGAAAACAATCTCCTGCACTGAATAATCCGGTCGAGTACACCGAAATACGAATGTCATGGCAGAGATAGTGATTGCCGCCGGGTCCAATCTGGGAAACCGACAGCAACTCATTCGGGGTGCGGGACGTTTCCTTGAGAAGATCTCGGAGCAATCAATTGAAAAATCTTCCATCTGGGAATCCGAACCGATCGGGCCTGCAGAATACCCGTTTCTGAACAGTATCGCTATCATCGAAACATCTCTCAAACCAGTTGAGCTTCTCACAGAACTGAAGAAGTTTGAGCAGGCGTCCGGCAGAAGCCCCACCTCTGTACGATGGGGCCCCCGACTGCTGGACCTGGACATCATCGCCTGGGACAACTTGGTGATTCAGGAAGAGAACCTTATTATCCCACATCCGGAGTATAAAAATCGACTATTCGTCCTGCTGCCGCTACAAGAGCTCCGCCCCTACTGGACGGACCCTGAGGATGGCAACGGAATTGAATCGATGATTACTGAAGCCCCTCAAATGAGGATTTACAAAACATCAGAAGACTGGTAGCGGTATATATCTATGAATCAGTTCGACTATATCGCCATCGAAGGTGTTATCGGCGCCGGAAAAACAACACTGGCGGAACTACTTGCGGAGCGCCATCAGGGCCGGCTGGTTCGTGAGCAGTTCGAGGAGAATCCATTTCTGCCAAAGTTCTATGAAGATCGGCAACGATACGCCTTTCAGACACAACTGGCTTTCCTCGCAAGCCGGTTCAAACAACAACAGGCTCTCAGTAGCAAGGATCTGTTTCATCAGATGGTCATTTCTGACTACCTGTTCGAGAAGGATCGGATCTTTGCACGCCTGAACCTGAACGAAGATGAACTGGGACTCTACGATACGATCTACAATATCATGACCGGAATTGCCGTAAAACCGGATCTGATCATCTTTTTGCAGTCCAGTGTCGAAAGTTTGATGAAAAATATTAAAAAACGTGGCCGAGAGTATGAAAAACAGATCTCAGAAGAGTATCTTTACGAACTGAATGAAGCATATAACCACTTTTTTTATCACTACAATAAAACCCCTCTGATCATCATTAACAGTTCAGACATTCAGTTCGATCAGCGGCCGGACTATCTGGAGTACGTGGAAGAACAGATATTTCATCAGCCGATTCGAAGTAATACTCACATTCACATAATCTCTGACTAAATGATACGCTGGCTGGTCATTGCCCTCTTCATCTACCTGATGATCCGATTGATTACCGGACGTGGAAGAGGGAAGAAAAGGGGACCGACATTTCAATTTCGCTACGGCAAATTCTCCAACAGAGAACCAAACAACAACCGTTCAAAATCTGACGATCTGGACCAGGTGGAGGAAGCCGAATATGAGGACATCACCGAGATTGACGATTCAGAAAAAAAGCACAGTACATGAATTTCGAGGAGAAGTACAATAAAGGATACGAGCTACTAAACGAACAAGATCTGGATAAAAGCCTGGATCTTGCCAGAGAGTTGCAGAAAATGAATCCGGATGCTCCCGAGGGATATACCCTCGAAGGAGAGGTCATGCAAAAACTGAATCAGTGGGAGCCAAGCATCAAGTCTCTTGATGATGCCATTGAACGAGATCCGGAGAGCGGGCGGCTCTATAACCTCCGGGGCTTCGCTTACATGAACAGTGAACAGCTGGAAAAAGCACGTGAGGATTTTGAACGAGCCATTGAGCTCGACGATCTTGCTACCGCTCACAGGCATCTGATTCTCTACAAACTGATGAGTGGAGATGGTAAATCTGCCATTCAGTATCTTCTGGATCGAATCAAACAGGACCCACGAGATGTTGAAAACTGGATTTTGATGGGAGACTTGATGAAAAAGGGAGGGCATGAAGAAAAAGCCATTACCTACTATCAGCAGGCTCTCAAGATGGACCCGAACAATGAATACGTAAAAAACCAGATTGAATGAAAATTGTAGACCCGACAGGAAAAGAAGTTACCAGTAAAGAGAATAAAAAGGCCGGAGAGCTCGAAAAGCAGCTCTCTAAAAAGATGGAGACCATCCTCGAGCCCATTCTCAACAAAATAAAACTAAGTGGTGCACAGATACCTCAGGAACAGCTGTTGCAGATCTCATCAATGGCACATCAAATGCTGTTCTATCGCATGGTCTACAACCTTGCCCTAAAAGCTGGCGTTGAAAATCTTGACGAATTGATTGGAGAAGATGATCTCGAAGAGCTCAAAACATCGTTGAGCAATCAACTTCAGGTTGTCGATCCTTCAGAAGGCCAACAAGGTGAAAATAACTCCTGAACAGAACTACCGGCACGAAATTACCACCTGTCTGTGTGGTATAAGTGTTGATGAATCGCGGCCTGAACTCCTCTTTCAGCTGGAAATTGTCTTTGAAGGTTCAGGAGATTCACCGTACCTTTTGCAAGTTAAATCGGGGCGTGGCGTAGTCAGGTAGCGCACTCGGCTGGGGGCCGAGGGGTCGCTGGTTCAAATCCAGTCGCCCCG
>JBBDRX010000083.1:0-26930 GCA_040905245.1 Balneolaceae bacterium
TGGGCGATCAAACCAATGAGGCCGAAAGTGGTGATTGAAATGACAACATACCATCCCCATATTCCTGTCCTTCTGAATAAATCGATTGAGATGCTCATCACCGATCCAAACGGCATCTATGTAGATGCAACGTTGGGAGGCGGCGGTCACTCTCTGGCAATACTGGAAGCTACAGGAACGAATGCAACACTTTACGGACTGGATCAGGACCGCGAGGCGCTAAATGCTGCATCGGAGCGAATCGGGGAAGACTCCCGCTTTCGGCCAATCCAGGGGAACTTTGGGTATCTGTCGACTCTTCTCCCTCCCGAAATTCACGGCCAGATCGACGGCATACTGCTCGATCTCGGTGTATCCACTCATCAGATCCGGGAAAGCCAGCGGGGATTCAGCTTTCAGGCAGACGGCCCTCTGGATATGAGGATGGGAGAACATACAAACGTAACTGCAAGACAGGTTGTCAACGAATACAGCTACGAATCCCTTCGTGATGTCATTTTTCACTACGGTGAAGAGAAACGAAGCAGGCAAATCGCCCGTGCGATCATTGAGCAACGGCCTCTGGAAACGACCGGTGACCTGCGCCGGGTAGTAGAACAAATTGTTTCCGGGCCCAAACAAGTCAAATCCCTGGCAAGAGTCTTCCAGGCAATTCGAATCGAAGTCAATCGTGAACTGGATGTATTGAAATCCGCGCTGGATCAGAGTCTCGGACTGCTGAAACAGAACGGCCGGATCGTAGCTATCTCCTACCACTCGCTGGAAGACCGAATTGTAAAGACTTTCTTTCGAAGCGGAAATCACGAAGATAAACTGGAAAAGGATTTCTATGGAAATCTTCTTCGTCCGATTGAACCGTTGCACAAGAAGCCTGTGACTCCGATCCGGGACGAAATTTCAGATAACCCTGCTGCACGAAGTGCCAAACTTCGCACAGCCCGGAAAACCGGTGAGGTACTCTGAGCATGTTTACACAATCGACCCTTACAAAAAAACGCGTAAAGCCGAACCGAAGAGCTTCCGGGAAAAAGTCCGGAAACAAACGTATCGGAGACCTGCTTCGGAATACGACAGCGGGAAAGAGTGTTACAGACAGCCATATACCCCATTATGGCACCCGGAAAAAGACCGGGAAAGACAAACAACAGACCATTCCGCTTCCATCGATTTCTCCCTGGAAGCTGATTCTCACAAGTTTCCTGATCGGAATTTGTGGGCTTCTCTACATCACCCATGTATTCAGTACACAACAGCTACTCGAAGAGGTCCAGCAGCTGGAAACTCAGTTTAACCGGACCAGCCGGATCCATTCGGAGACCCGGCTGGCGTACGACCGGATGGTCGGGCCCAAAGAGATCTATAAACGGGCCAAAGAAGAGGGTTTTGTAAATGCAGGCCCGGCAGACCGGGTCATTGAGTTAAAATAGACAGGAATCCAGGTGAACGAACGTAGTTCCATATTAAGCAGACTGTTCGTCGTGCTGGGGTTGCTTCTGCTTCTTCCTGCAGCGATCGTCTTTCAACTGCTGCGTATAAACGTAGTGGAAGGGGAAAATCTGCGAGAGCTGTGGAATAACCAGACCATCAACTACATCGACATTCCTGCAGAACGCGGTGGAATTTTCGATATGAATGGAACCCAGCTTGCATCCAACTCGGTCGCCTATCGTATCGCAGTGGACCCCCATGCGCCCGGTGCCCGAAGAGACCACTTTCGGGAACTGAGTCAGATTCTCTCCATACATACAGGACGGCCGGCTTCTTTCTACCTGGACCGCATTCGGAACGCTCCCTCCCGGTCCCGATATATTGTTCTGGAACGAAGTATTGACGTTCTTGCCTGGGAAGAGATTATGGAGCTCAATGCACGTGGCATCATCCTGGAAGAGGAGTATCGGCGGCGCTATGGCTTCGACCATCTCGCTTCCCATCTGCTCGGCTATGTGAATCACGGATTACGGGGGATGAACGGACTCGAGAACCAGTACAACGAGATCCTTCGCGGCCAGGATGGCCTTCAGCAAGTTCGAAGAGACCGCTCCAACCGAATTTTCGCCTATGTCGGAGCGCCCCGAAAGCGCCCCGTACAAGGACACTCTCTCCACACCACGCTAAACACCTTTATCCAGGCAATTGTGGAAGAGGAGCTCCGGGAAGGGGTGAATCGTACACGATCCAACTACGGCACGGCGATTGTCATCGAGCCTAAAACCGGTGCGATTCGCGCCATGGCAAACTTTCCGGACTATAATCCCAACAGCCCCGGTTCCGATGAATCTGCCAATCGAAGAAACTACGCCGTTGCCGATATAGTCGAGCCCGGCTCGACCTTCAAACTGGTCACTGCCATTGCCGCAATAGAACAGGGAGTTGTCGATTTTAATGAGATATTTGAAACACCGGAGAACGGCCGGAAAGTGATTCATGGGCAGATAATGCGCGATCATGACCCTCTGGGCGACGTCGACTTTACTACAGCCATTGCAAAGTCGTCCAATATTGCCGTGTCCGAGATTGCCATGCGCCTCTCCCCGGATGTTTTCTACCAATATGCCCGAAATATGGGGTTCGGCACCAAAACCTCCATCGACCTGCCCAATGAGGAGGCCGGTCGGCTTCAGAAACCGTACGAATGGAGTCAGGTTACTCTTCCCTGGATGTCGATCGGCTACGAGGTTCAGGCCACACCTCTTCAAATTTTACAGGCCTATGCCGCTTTTGCCAATGATGGAATCATGATGAGGCCCTACCTCGTCGATCGGATCACCAACGAATTTGGTAAAACAGTTCAGCTCAACCATCCGTCACAAGTTCGCCGGATTGCAAAAAAATCGACGATTGACAAGCTTCTTCCTGTCTTCCGGGAAGTAGTCAGCGACTCGGGAACTGCCGAATGGGCCGATGTAGAAGGACTGGATATCGCCGGGAAGACCGGAACGGCACAGAAATTCATCGACGGCCGCTACCGTACTGCGTACCGGGCTTCGTTTGTCGGCTTTTTCCCTGCCGAAGATCCAAAATACGCAGTTCTGGTCATGCTGGACGAACCCCGAACCAGCTACTATGGAGGATTTACTGCCGGACAGATCTTTCGGGAGGTCACCACACGTATTGCCGGGCTGGATCCGAGCGTTCGGTATACAGTTCCCGAAGAGAATGAACCGGAAAACGAACCGAAGCTTGCTCCATCGGTCACCGGGCTGGAGCGATCCTTGGCAAAAGAAGTTCTATCCAGACTCTCTCTCCCCTTCCGAACAACCGGCCGGGGTTCAGTCGTAGTCTCTCAATCCCCGGGGCCCGGTGAGGAGATAGGTAATGGAGCGCAAATACTCCTTACGTTGGCAAATCCAGCCGAAGAGCACACGAATGAAGAAGACGACCAACTTGTCACCATTCCCGAATTGAGGGGACTCAGTATGCGGCAAGCAGCCTCACTGCTTCAGCAGTCCGGCCTGAACATTGAATGGATTGGATCGGGTACCATTTACAGTCAGTTCCCTCAGGCAGGAGAACAGATGAGAGAGGGCCGAACCGTTACCGTCCGTGGACGAATACGTGAATTCAAAACAACAACCATTGCATCGACAGCCACCCATTGACCATTAACGAACTCATAACAATCTGCGAGCCAACAGCCCGGTCCGGGAAAAAACCAGACCGACTGGGAAAGTTACATCAGGACTCCCGAAGGGTGAAACAGGGAGACCTCTTCATTGCTGTACGCGGAATCCAGTCAGACGGCCACGACTTTATCGACGATGCTGTATCAAACGGCGCGTCCATCATAATTACAGAGAAACCGGTTACGATTACAGACCCGGACGTTTTCTGTCTTCAGGTTCCATCCACCCGACTCCTTGTCGGGCCCCTTGCACAGGCTTTTCACGGCCATCCGGCCAGCCGGATGGCCGTGATCGGAGTCACCGGAACCAACGGGAAAACCACCGTTACCACTCTGATATGGCAACTTTTGCAACAGATGGGCGTCAAATCCGGACTCCTTGGTACTGTTATGAAGCAGATCGGGGATGAACCTCTGGAAAGCCGGCTGACCACATCGGATCCGATCGAACTCGCAGACGATTTGCGAAAAATGGCTGACGCCGGCTGCCAGGCAGTAGCTATGGAAGTCTCTTCTCACGCCCTGGATCAGGAGCGAACACGGGGAGTACACTGGAAAGTTGGAGCCTTTACAAACCTTAGTCACGACCATCTGGACTATCATGACAATATGGATTCGTATGCCTCTGCCAAACAGAAGCTGTTTCAGTCACTGGATCCATCCGCAAGTGCCATAATCAACGGTGATGACCCATATGCAAAAACCATTCGGGAAGGATGCCGGGCTGCCGTTATCGATTTTTCCTTTCAGGAAGAAGCTGCTGTTCAATGCAAATTGTTTGAATCCGGGCCGAATGGACTTCGAATCGTAGTAGATGATGTTGAAATTCATAGCCCGCTCGCAGGACGTTTCAATGCCTACAACGTGGCCGAAGCCTGGCTGATCTGCCGGGAACTCGGATATGATGCGTCAGAACTGGCACGGCTGATGAAATATTGCTCTGGAGCTCCCGGGCGAATGGAGAAGGTTACGGCCGAATCCAACGAATCCTCGACACCGACTGTATTCGTTGACTATGCACATACACCCGATGCACTCCACAACGTAGCCTCTACGCTTTATGAGTTAAAAAAACCCGATCAACCGTTGATCATCCTTTTTGGATGTGGCGGCGACCGTGACCGGGATAAACGTCCGGCCATGGCAAAAGCGGCCGAGCAGTGGGGAGATCAGCTTGTAATTACTTCGGATAATCCCAGATCCGAAGATCCGGAAGAGATCATCCGGGAGATTGAAGCCGGTATCACGGGAAACAAGAACCGTGTCTCTCTGCCCGACCGGAAAGAGGCGATTTATCATGCAGTCCTGACAGCACCCGAAGATGCCATTATCCTGATTGCCGGCAAGGGCCATGAAACCTGGCAGGAAGTGGACGGGAAACGACATCCGTTTGACGACCGGGACGTAGCACGCAAGGCTCTCAAAGCATATTCACTCGACATGAAAACCGGGAGGGCAGACTGATGCTTCAGATTCTGATCGACTGGCTACAGGAAAATTATCAGCCACCCGGGTTTGGGGCATTCACCTATATCACAACCCGGACTGCATTTGCCGCCGCAACAGCTCTGTTCATCAGCCTGCTGATCGGTAAACGAATTATTCGACGTCTGGAGAATATGCAGTTGCGAGAGATCATCCGGGAAAATATCGGCCTGGACAACCACATTGCCAAACAGCATACGCCAACAATGGGAGGAGTTATAATTCTGCTTGCCACTCTCCTGCCCTCTCTTCTCTGGATGAGACTGGACAGCGTCTATACCTGGATGATTCTGTTTACCATGCTCGCACTCGGACTGGTCGGGTTTGCCGATGACTATATTAAAGTCATCCGAAAAGACAAAAGCGGGCTCCGGGGCCGCTTCAAGCTGCTTGGCCAGATTACAGTCGGACTTATTCTCGGGAGTTTCCTCTACTGGTGGCCCGAATTTTCCGAATTCAACACGTTGAGTACCGTCCCTTTTCTGAAAAACGTCAATATCGACTACGCCATTTTGGGTGAAAAGTGGAGCTGGCTAATCTACATCCCGCTTGTCACATTCATTTTGACAGGCGTCAGCAATGCAGTCAATCTTACAGACGGTCTGGACGGCCTGGCAACCGGAACATCTGCCGTGGCGGGAATGGTACTCGGAATCTTTGCCTATGTCTCCGGCCGAGTCGATTTCTCTTCGTTTCTGAACATCATGTACCTGCCCGGTTCCGGCGAACTGACCATCTTCTGCGCCTCCCTCGTCGGGGCTTGTCTTGGATTTCTCTGGTACAATTCCCACCCTGCGGAAGTCTTTATGGGAGATACCGGATCTCTTGCCATCGGTGGAGCGCTCGGGGCTGTTGCCCTTATGATTCACAAGGAGCTGCTGCTTCCTGTGATATGTGGAATCTTCATGATGGTCACTCTGTCGGTCATTATTCAGACCAGCTGGTACAAATACACAAGATATCGATTTGGAGAGGGGCGCCGGGTCTTTCTGATTGCTCCCATTCATCATCATTTTGAGAAGCTCGGATGGCCGGAAAGTAAGATTGTTGTACGATTCTGGATTATTGCGATACTCCTCGGAATTTTAAGCCTGTTGACACTGAAACTCAGATGAGAACTGTAACCGATCAACATATCGCCATTTTAGGGGGTGCAAGAAGTGGAATTGCGGTCGCCCGACTGTTGAAGAAACAAGGTGCCGTTCCATTTGTCAGTGACACCTCTCCCATTCGGGAAGACCTGAAAACCCTGCTGAAAAGTGAAGGGATTGAGTGGGAAGAGGGAGGACATTCGGACCGGGTTCGCCAACAGGCCTCCATGGTCGTGGTCAGCCCCGGTATTCCGGACAGTGCAGAAATCATGAAGTATCACAAACGTGAGGGAACCCCGGTCTATTCGGAGCTGGAAGTGGCGGACTGGTTCAACCAGAGCCCTGTCATTGCCGTAACAGGCAGCAATGGGAAAACGACCGTCACCCGCTGGCTCGAATTTACCTGGCAAACAGCAGGAAGAGACGTACGAGCTGGAGGGAATATCGGCCTCCCCTACTCAGATCTGATATCGGACAGTGGTACCGAAACCACTATGATTCTGGAAGTCAGCAGCTTTCAGCTGGATCATATCTGGAAGTTCCGGCCCGGGATTGGTGTTATTCTGAATATTACACCTGACCATCTGGATCGTTATGAACAGAACTTTGACCGCTATGCAGATGCCAAACTCCGGCTGACGGAGAATCAGCAATCCAGTGACCTGTTGATCTATAACGCAGATGATCCGGTAACTGCCGGCCGTGTTGAGCAGCTTGCGAATAACACAGACGGGCCGAAAATTTTCGCCTATTCGATCCGACATGAGGTAGATCGCGGCGCTTTTGTACGAAACGATACGATCTGGTTCAATTTGAATGGACATGAGGAGAAACTTATGCCGATAAAAGAAGTTGGAATTCCTGGCACACATAACCTGGGTAACGGACTGGCTACTGCGCTGGTCGCCCGTGTATCCGAAATTCGGGATGAATGGATTCGTGAAAGCCTCAAACAGTTTACCGGAGTCGAACACCGACTGGAGATGGTTCGCGAACTGGACGGTGTGCGTTATGTAAACGACAGTAAAGCCACCAATATCAACGCCGTCTGGTTTGCCCTGGACAGCTATCAGGCTCCAATTGTGCTGATTCTGGGTGGCCGGGACAAAGGAAACGACTATCGGGCCCTGAATGACCAGATTCGCAACAAGGTGCACACGATTATCGGACTTGGTGAAGCCCGCCAGGCAATCAAGAAACAGCTGAAATCCGTCGTGCCCAACTATCTGGAAGCCGGAGACATGAGTGAGGCTGTACGACTGGCGAAGAAACAGGGAAAACGGGGAGAAATTGTACTGCTGAGTCCGGCATGCGCCTCCTTTGACATGTTTGAAAATTATGAACATCGGGGCGATGCCTTCAAAGAGGCTGTCCGGGAACTGTAAATAAAATTCAACACCGAACATTGTTCTATACAACTCCAAATAGCAATATTGGTTCGATCCTGGGCAGCAGTCCCGAAGAGATCGATACGCCGACTCAGGGTAGCGACAGAATCCTGCTGACAGCCGTCATCATGTTGATGATTTTCGGCGTACTGGCAGTCTACTCCTCGATCGCCTTCTTTGCCGATACTCGCGGCACTACGGCAGGAGCTCTGATTTCCGGACACATGATCAAACTTGGTATAGCGGTTGTGGCCATGCTAATCGTCTCCAAAATAGATTATCACCAGATTGCACGGTTCAGCAGAATGGCTGTGGCCGTTAGCTGGCTGTTATTGATCGCTGTGATGATCCATGGAGAAGTGGTCTTCGGCGCCCGGCGATCCCTGACTATTGCAGGTTTCTCCTTTCAACCGTCTACGTTTGCAACGGTCTCTCTGCTGATACATGTTGCGGTTCTGCTTCATGAGAAGCAGGAGTATATCAAGGACTTCAAGCGGTCCTTTCTTCCGATCCTCTTCTGGATTCTTCCAACTTGTGCCCTGATCGGCCTGGAGGATTTCAGCAGCGCGGGGCTTCTGCTGACGATCTGCATGACCCTGATGCTGGTTGGCAGAATCAGCGCTCTCCACATCGGCACGCTCGTATTGATCGGTCTGATTGGGGCTGCCGGCCTGATCAGCGTCTCTCCGGAACGACAGAGCCGGGTTCAGGAGTATGTAGAACAGGTCAGAGATATTAACAGCACACGGCTTGAACCGGGGGCAGGGTATCAGGCTCAGCAATCCTACATTGCCATTGCCCAGGGAAAACTCTTTGGTGTGGGAATCGGAAAGAGTACCCAGCGCGATTTTCTCCCGGCACCTTACAACGATTTTATCTACTCGATTATCACCGAAGAGTATGGCATCGTGGGAGCATCCATTGTCATGTTTCTCTTTCTGCTGATTTTGATACGCGGCATTGTTTTCATCGCCCGAAATGCTGAAGACACCCTCGGTATTCTGATGGCCACTGCCTGTACGCTGACCATTTCACTCTACGGATTTGTCAATGCCGCCGTTGCCAGCGGCTTGTTGCCGGTCACCGGGCTTCCCATGCCGTTTATCAGCTATGGCGGAACCAGTACCCTTTTTGCCGCTGTCATGGTGGGCATTCTTTTGAACATATCCAAACACAGCAAAAACAGAAAACCTAACTTCTTCTTCGGTTAATGCATACAGCCGTTACCGACATATCCTCTGCAAACACCCGCACTACAGCTGCCACAAGCAGCCTTCGGGTACTCATCGCAGCCGGTGGAACAGGCGGGCATGTCTATCCCGGAATTGCCATTGCGGATGCATTGCAAAAAACGGATGAAGACGTCTCACTGCTTTTTGCAGGTACCAGAAACCGTATGGAGTGGAATGCCGTACCCAGAGCCGGATACGAGATTCAAAGCCTCTGGATCTCCGGACTCCAGCGGCGATTCTCTCCTGCGAACCTGATCTTCCCGGTAAAGCTGGGCGTTAGCCTGCTTCAAAGCTTTCTGCTTCTGAAGAAGTTCCGGCCAGATGTCGTTGTCTCTTGTGGCGGATTTGCCTCAGGGCCGGTCGGCTGGGTTGCCGCCAGGCTGGGGATCCCGCTGATACTACAGGAACAGAACAGTTACCCGGGTGTAACCACCCGCCTGCTGGCACGCCATGCAGAGCGGATATTTACGGCTTTTGAAGGCGCCTCGGAGTGGCTCCCGAAAGAGAAGATCCGGCTCACGGGAAATCCGATCCGAAGCAGTTTCCGGAAAAGTACAAAAGAGGCCGGGTGCAAGCAGTTTGGCTTCTTAATGGAGAAGCCGGTTGTTCTGATTCTTGGAGGGAGTGGCGGTGCACTCTCCATCAATCAGGCAATTGAACAGAATTTGGATACGCTGCATGACAAGATGGACCTGCAGCTGCTTTGGCAATGCGGACCGCGGTATCATGAACCGCTTCAGCGCCGGATCGAACCCGGCCGGTACCCCAATCTGAAGCTGATGAGTTATATCGAGGAGATGCCGGACGCCTATGCCGCTGCCGACCTGGTTGTCAGCCGGGCCGGGGCCATCTCCTGCAGTGAACTGATGCTTACGGGATCTCCCTCCATACTGGTTCCTTCTCCCAATGTCGCCGGAGATCATCAGAGCCGGAATGCGGCCTCCATGACAGAGGCCGGGGCAGCCCGTTTATTGTCGGACAACCAGGTTCGCGAACAGCTGCCGGAGGTGATCGCTTCTCTGCTGAAAAATCCGGAACAGCTTCAGGAGATGGGCAAGCGGGCTCAGGGGCTCTCCCGGCCCGATGCCGCCAGCGAGATTGCAAAACAGATTAAACAGATCGGATCAAGACAACAATGAGTACCAATATACAGACACAACCGGTTTTTGGACGCACCCGACACATACACATGGTCGGCATTGGCGGAATTGGTATGAGTGGGATCGCCGAAATCCTGCTACTTCGCGGTTACAAGGTAACCGGGTCGGACGGAAGCACAAGCGAAACGACGAAGCGGCTTAAGGAACTGGGAGCCACCATCTATCACGGCCACGATGAAGATCAGATTGAAGGAGCAGATGTTGTGGTCTACACCAGTGCTGTCAAAGCCGAAGAGAATGTAGAAACCCGTGCAGCCATGGAGGCCCAGATTCCGGTCATAAAACGTGCGGAGATGCTTGCCGAACTGATGCGGATGAAGTACGGGATCGGTGTAGCGGGAACCCATGGGAAAACGACAACGACGACACTGATCGGACACGTCATTCAGGATGGCAGTTTTGATCCGACCATCATTGTGGGTGGCCGGGTTCACAGTTTCGACAAAACCAATGCCGTTGTGGGCAAGGGAGATATCACTGTCGTCGAAGCCGACGAATTTGACCGGACATTTCTCCGGCTTTCCCCCTCTCTTGCAGTCATTACCAATATTGAAGCCGAACACCTGGACATCTACAAGGACCTGGATGATGTAAAAGATGCCTTTATTGAATTTGCAGGCAAAGTACCGTTCTATGGAGCGGTTGTACTCTGCCTCGACGATCCGGTTGTCCGAAGTATCCTTCCCTCCCTCGAGCGCCGGACCATCAGTTACGGATACACGCCGCAGGCCGATGTACGGGCAGTACAAGTCGAACGGGACGCCTTTCACAGCCAGTTTCGAGTGCTACACCAGGGCGAGCTGCTCGGGGAGGTCCGGTTGAAAGCTCCCGGCGATCACAATATCCGGAATGCACTGGCCGCCGTCGCCGTCGGGCTGGAGCTCGGCATTCCATTCGAACAGATTCAAAGTGGGCTGGAACGATACCAGGGTGTCTTCAGGCGATTTCAGCAGAAAATGGATCACAAGGATATACTGGTGATCGACGATTATGCACACCACCCTACCGAGGTGAAAGCTACCCTTCAAGCAGCCCGTGAAGGCTGGCCGGATCGACGGATTGTCGCTGTTTTCCAGCCGCATCTCTACTCCCGTACCCAGCAGATGTATCAGGAGTTCGGCCTCTCCTTCTTTGATGCAGAAGTTCTGGTCGTTACCGATATCTACCCCTCCAGGGAAGAGCCGATTGAAGGAGTGACCGGTGAGCTGGTGGCCGATACCGCAAAAGAGTATGGGCACCGGGGAGTCCGTTATGTTGAGGAGAAGGAGGATCTGCCGAAAGTGCTCTCTGCCCTGGTTCGGCCAGGAGATATCGTTATCACAATGGGGGCCGGAGATATCTACCAGTTTGGCGAAGAGTTTGTTTCAACATTTTCAAACAGACCGTCATGAATAAGAAGACGACTGAAACATCTACATATAGCCTCTCATTCGGACAGCAGCTCCGAATCGCAGGTGTTCTGCTTCTTCTTGGAGGAGCCGGTTTTGCCGGGGTCTATTGGGAACGAAACAGCCTGATTAAGGATGTTCGGTTCACCGGAGCCTACTACACCGACAAGGAGACCCTGCAGAGTGCAGTAGAGCTTCCGATCGGCCTTCATCCGGACAGCGTCTCGTTCGGAGAACTTATGCAGGCGTTCCAGGAACAACCCTACGTAAAACAGACCGGGGTCCGGGTTGAATCCGGCGGCCGGATGGTGGTCGACATAGAAGAACGGGAACCGTTGATGCTGTTGACAAGCGGAGCAGAAAAACGATTTGTGGACAGAGAAGGCGTAGTCATGCCGTGGATGCTCGGCAAAACCATCAATGTACCGATCCTGCATGGTTTCCGAATCCCCACGAATGGTGAACCGCTGGCTGGAAACGAATTCCGACAGATTCGGGATTTCCTCGTCGCCGCGAAGAAAAGCCGTTTGGGCTGGGCAACCATCAGTGAAGTGGGTTGGGGCCGTGAGGAGGGGGTCATGGCCCTGAGTCAGGAGAATGGAGTAAAGCTGATTTTCGGAGAAGGTAACTTTTCCGAAAAGATAGAGTACTGGGATGGTTTTTACGAAAGTGTCGTAGCGGAGAAAGGCATGCAGTCGTTCACCGTAATTGACCTTCGGTTTCGAAATCAGATCGTTACCAGATAGATATGAATGATTTAGCAATAGATAACCCGATAAAGACAGCTTCTCAAAACGGCCTGCACAGGTGTTCCGGTTTGGGTGTTGTCTCTAATCCATACAGGTAACCATATGAGTGAACAGGAAAGAATCGTCGTCGGACTGGACATCGGATCCACCAAAGTGTGCGCTGTCGTAGCCTCCATTGATGCCAGAGAGCAGATCCATATTCTGGGCGTTGGAAAAGCTCCAAGTGACGGGTTGAACCGGGGAGTGGTAGTCAACATCGACAAAACTGTAAACGCCATTCGTACAGCTGTCGAGCAGGCAGAACTGGCATCCGGTATCGAAGTGAACTCTGTAAATGTCGGAATTGCAGGAGATCATATTCGAAGCATCCGCAGCAAAGGAGTCATCACGATCAGTAACAAGGATCAGGAAATAACGATTCGGGATGTCGAGCGGTTGCTGGAAGACTGCCAGCGGATCATGCTTCCCCCGGACCAACAGATTCTCCATGTAATCCCGCAGGAGTTCGTTGTGGACGGCCAGGACGGCATCAGCGATCCGGTCGGTATGAGCGGGATGCGGATGGAGGCAGAGGTTCACATCATTACCGGACTCGTCTCCGCAGCCAAGAACATCTATCGCTGTGTGGAACGGGCAGGCTATCAGGTTGCCGACATTATCCTGGAGCCACTTGCATCCTCCTACGCTGTACTGGACGATGAAGAAAAAGAGGCCGGCGTGGTCCTGGTCGATATTGGCGGTGGAACCACCGACCTGGCCGTCTTTCAGGACAATACGATTCGGCATACCGCCGTCATCGCCATCGCCGGCAAGAAAGTGACAGACGACATTCGGGTCGGACTCAGTGTCCTGGACGATCAGGCACAAAAGCTTAAACATGAACATGGCGAATGCTTTGTGGACATGATTGAAGATGATGAGACCATCACCGTACCAGGCATCGCCGGGAGACCTCCGAAGGAGATTACCAAAAGTATTCTGGCCAAGATAATCCAGGCGCGCATGGAAGAGATCATGGAAATTGTCGCCATCGAAGTGAAACGGAGCGGCTATTCTGATACGCTGAGTGCCGGACTGGTATTAACAGGCGGCGGCTCTTTGATTCGGAATGTCTGTCCACTGGCCAACGAGGTACTTGGTATGGATGCTAAAATCGGGAGACCGCTCGGACTGGCCGGCGGACTCACGGACGAAGTGAACAGCCCGATCTTTGCAACCGGTGTAGGGCTGGTTATTCATGCGCTGAAAACCGGAACCACCGGAGTGGAGACCCTCCCCCCCGCCTCTTCGAGAGAGTCGGGAGTGGAGAAATTGATGAACCAGATTGCAGACCGCATGAAAAACTGGTTCAAGGAGTTGTAGCAATCACGATCGACAAACAATCAGAGAACAGAACATAAAGCAATCAACAAAACAGAAGGAGTACCAACCATGTCGAACCTAACCCCAAGCTTCAGTTTTGACGAGAAGAGTCAAGACAATGCGAAAATAAAAGTGATCGGTGTCGGTGGCGGTGGCGGAAACGCCGTCAACAACATGATCAATAAAGGGCTGACCAGTGTCGAGTATATCGCACTCAACACCGATGCCCAGGCACTGAAAAATAACCATGCCAATATCACGGTCCAGGTTGGAACCAACCTGACCAGCGGACTCGGGGCCGGTGCTCGTCCGGAAATCGGACGAGAAGCGGTCGAAGAGAACCGTCATGATATCGAAGAGTCGGTAAACGGCGCAGATATGATTTTCATCACGGCCGGAATGGGCGGTGGTACCGGGACAGGTGGAGCACCTGTCGTTGCCGGCATCGCCAAGCGAAAGGGAATTCTGACCGTGGGTGTCGTCACGACACCGTTTCTGTGTGAAGGACGAATTCGGATGAAATACGCACATGAGGGGATCAACGAACTGAAGAAGCACTGCGATACCGTCATTGTGATTCCGAACGAACGTCTTCTGGACATCTCCGATGACAACACCTCGCTGATGGACGCCTTTAACATGGCCAATGAAGTGCTGTATAACGCAACCCGCGGGATCTCCGACTTGATCCTGATGCCGGGGCTGATCAATCTTGACTTTGCAGATGTCCGGACAACCATGATAGATGGCGGAGCTGCGATTATGGGATCGGCAACTGCCAGCGGCGACGACCGTGCCGAAATTGCCGCACGCGAAGCGATCAACTCTCCGCTTCTTGACGGTGTGAGCATTCGAGGAGCTCGAAATGTACTGGTGAACATCTCCGCCGGCTCAAATCTCGGAATGCGAGAGACCACAACCGCGACCAGCATCATCCAGCAAGAGGCCGGAGAAGATGCCGAAATTATACTGGGAACCGTACTGGACGAAGCGTTTGATGATGCACTCCGCGTCACCGTCATCGCTACAGGTTTTGACGTATCCAGTGATCGGGGCCAGACCAGGGTCTCCTCAAACAGCAACAGAAACGTCGAGACCGGGCAAAAACCTGCCAATATGGGAAAATTACCGACGACAGGTGATATCGCAAATCGTTTTACCAGAAGTAACAGCGAGTACTACAAGGGGGAGAAGAACCTGAAAAACCTCGACTCTCCCGCGATTCACCGACGTGAACTGAAGTTCATGAAGCCGGCAGATTCCGAAGGAGACGAGCTGTCGGATGAGAGATCGGTTCGCAAGGCGGCCAACGACGATCAATCTCCGGCAGAACGGTCCGAAAAGATCGACAAGAGCAATTCGGAGCAGCCTGCATTTTTGAGAAAAATCATGGATTGACAGCCTGTTGGTGTACAGTTCTGTTTTGACGGTTTCTCTGTGGGCAGAGTCTGCCCGTCATGGAAACTGTTTTTAGATTGCTAAATCAAGGGGAGTCTCTCTGACCGGAGGCTCCCTTTCTTTTTACCTTACTTCTCCCGGGCTCCCCGCGTTCTACTCCCCGGACTGGCGAGGGTAGCTGCCCAGAATTTTCATATAGACAGATTTACTCTCCAGCTCCTTGAGGCCTTTCTGTACCCTGGGATCCTGACTGTTCCCTTCTACATCCAGAAAAAACTGGTATTGCCACGGTTTCCTGGGCCTTGGCCTGGATTCCAGCTTGGTCATGTTAATATCATGTTTTTCCAGAGCATTCAGGCATCGAAGCAGTGCTCCCTTCTCATGAGGAGTGGCAAACACGATCGAGGTTTTCGACTGAATCTGTGAGTCTACAGAAACAGGCTCACGGCTGACAATAACAAACCGGGTGTAATTCTCCGGCTGGTTGGCAATATTCTTTTTGACAATATGCAAGTCATAGAGCTCTGCCGCATAGGTACTGGCAATTGCAGCCTGGGAGAGGTCATTGTCGTCCCGGACCTTTCGGGCAGCCATGGCTGTGTCATAATAGGATTCCACACGGCATCGTGGCAGTTCAGAGAGAAAATGGCTGCACTGGGCAATCGCCTGAGGGTGAGAGAGAATTCTTCGAATGTTTTCCAGTTTTACATTCCCCGGTGCCATCAGGCAGTGTACAATATGAAGCACCTCCTCTCCGACAATGTGCAGGTTCTTGCCTGCCAACAGATCGTAGGTATCATTGATGGATCCTGCCGTTGTATTTTCTATCGGGAGAATGGCATAGTCCACAGCCTCTTCTTCAACCGCTTTGGCCGCCTGGTCAAATGTCTTGTAGCCAATGCACTCCACCTCTTTGTAGCGTTCCGAGAAATGTCGAGTCGCAGCCTGATTACTGAATGCACCCTGAACACCCTGATAAGAGACACGCACCCGATCACCATTTCCATTTTCATTCTGGTGATCCACCAGCGAATAGGTCTGATAACGCAGGCTCTGCTGAATGATGTCGTGAAAAATCTTTTCGGCAAAGTAGGGATCGATCCCCTCCTCAGCCGCCAGTTGCCGAATTCGTCTAAGAAGCTCGCCTTCACGCTCTTCGTCCCGAATCCGACCGGCTCCTTTCAGCTTGTCAGAAAACAGCTCCCGTACAATACGGTGCCGTTTGGCCAGAGTCTGGATCAGTTTCCGGTCAAGGTCATCGATCTTTTCGCGATACTCCTCAACATTCGGTGATTGATGAGGCTTTTTCCCGGATGGTGATTTTTTGGAAGACAATCTCTTTTTGGTTGCGTTGTGTGCGGTTCGGCAGGCCTCTCGGCCCGTGATTTACAAAAACAATTTCAAAAAATACGGGTTCTGTGGATAAAAATCGCACATCTATTCGGTGTCCCGGCTGATCAGCTTCACCGTCTCCAGCTTGTTGGGCGTGGCTTTACTGATGATAAACGTGTAATTCCCGATCAGAATCTCCTCATTGACCTTGGGTATCCGCCCCAGATAGTTAATGATATAGCCTGCAAGTGTTTCAAAATCGTCTCCAGCTCCCCGAAGCTGAATCTCGGGGTAGGCTGTCTCAAGATCTTCCAGTTCCACACTGCCACTGATAACATAAATATCCTCGGAAATTTTCCGGATGATCTGTTCATTGGTATCGTACTCGTCCTGAATATCGCCCACAACCTCCTCAATCAGGTCTTCACTGGTCACCATTCCTGCCGTTCCGCCATATTCGTCGATCACAATTGCCACGGAAACACTGCTTTGCCGAAACTCGGCAAGCAGATCTTTGGATTTTTTACTCATCGGAATCAGCTTCACCGGTCTCAATATTTGAGAGAGCGAATTTGGATTATGGAACAGCTCCTGAGCAAATACAACCCCGATGATGTCGTCAATGGTATCCTGATAGACGGGAAGTTTAGAGTGTCCTGAAGCGATGAATGTTCGTTGCAGTTCTTCGATACCTGCACTTTTCTCCACAGCGATAATCTCGGTTCTCGGAATCATCGACTCTTTCACACGCTTGTTGGAGAGGTCCAGAACATTCTGCAAGATCTCCGAATCCTCCTTGTCAAAATCCTCACCGCCACCCGTATCCGTAAGCTCTTTGAAGATCATCTCCATATCCTGCCGGCGAAAAATCTTGTCACTTCGTTCATTCCCGACCCGAAGCCACCGCACCAAAATATTCGAACTGCTGTTGGACAGTACAATCAGTGGCCTCAGCAGCCAGTGTGTGAAACGCATCGGAACCGCTACAATTTTCACCATAAAATCTGCCTGGCTTCGAAAAAATGCCTTCGGAAGGATCTCTCCGAACAGCATGATCACCACCGATGCAATCACTGTCTGTATGAACAAAAGCGTTGCATGGGTGGGTTCCACACCGGTCAGCCATTCATAACTTTGCTGAACAGGTGTGACCAGAAAAATAGCCATCAATGTAGCATAGAGAACATTAATAATATTGTTTCCCACCAGTGTCGTCGTCAAAAACGTCTGGGGATTGTGAATAAAGTAGGAGAGTGAACGGGACAGATACGTCCCTTTTCTGGATTCGATCTCCAGCTTCAACCGATTGGACGAAACAAACGCAATCTCCGACCCAGAGAAGAATCCACTCAGAAAGATGGTACCGATGATAACCAACGAAATCTCGACCATAGAAATTGTCTAACGCCCCCTGAATGTGGCCGGGCGCTTCTCCAGAAATGCCCGGGTTCCTTCCTGGAAATCCTCTGTTCCACACAGCGAACCAAACAGTTCCGCTTCATGGGCATATCCGTCCTCCGTATTGTCGAGAACGGCTCTCAGGCCGGCAGTAACGGCAAGCGGTGCATTCTTCAGGATCCGCTTCATCAATTTTTTCGCCTCCTGAACGGTCTGGCCAGGTTCACTTACCCGATTCACCAGGCCGGCACGAAGCGCCTCCTCAGCCTTGATCCGGTCTCCCGTCAGAATAAGCTCCAGAGCTGTGGCGGGCCCGGCCAGTCGCTTCAGCCGCTGAGTTCCTCCAAATCCCGGAATCACCCCCAGGGTGATCTCGGGGACCCCGATTTCTGCCTCTCTCGAGGCAACGCGCAAATGACAGGAGAGAGCCAGTTCGGTTCCACCCCCCAATGCATACCCGTTGATTGCGGCAATCACCGGACGGGGAAAAGACTCGATACGATAACAAAGTGCCTGCCCGGACTGTGCCCGGGCCTTTCCGCTTTCACGGTCCAGTGCTGCCAGCTCACTAATGTCCGCTCCGGCAGCGAAAGCCTTCTCTCCGGCACCGGTCAGGATCACCCCTTTGACACCGGAGTCCGACTCAAAACTGCGAAACAGCTCATCCATCTCGTCCATCAGGGCGATATTCAACACATTCAGTTTGTCCGGACGGTTGAGGGTCAGCAAAACAACTCCATCTCCATCCCGTTCAGTTTTCAAATAGTCCATTGGACGATCAGTAAAGGGTCGAATTCAATCGGGTTCAGCGAATCAATATCCAGATACTCTTTTGGCTAATACGTTGTGTATTGGCCCAAACTCTGGTAAACTTCTCCCACTATAGACAAACATACTCTTTATGACGTCTTCAGGAAAGAGAAACCTTGCAAATTTGATGCCCATTTTGAGCTCTGAAGTATGAACCAGCCGATTCACCTGCTTGCTGACAAACATATTCTGATCTCCGGAGAGATGCTTCCGAACCGGGTCCGCCTCACTCCTTACGATCCGCTGAACGGCTTACCGGCCTCTCTGGAATCCTTTGATGCGATTTTTACAAGAACGGTCACTCCACTTGATGAAACAACACTCTCTTCCCGCTCCGATCGATTAAAACTTGTGGGAAGTGCCACAGCCGGGACCGATCATGCAGACCGTCAATGGCTGAAAGAACAAGACATCCGGTTTGCCTGGGCTCCCGGTTGCAATGCCCGAACTGTGGCAGAGTATGTGGGTACAGCACTCCTTCTCTGGGCTCTGGACCACGATATCCAACTTTCGGACTGTACAGCCGGCATCATCGGTGTCGGACACGCCGGACAAGCAACCTCCTCGCTACTCCTCGAACTCGGACTCCGGGTCTCTCACTACGACCCTCCCCGCCAGGCGGAAGACCCCGCTTTCCAAAGTGATTCTCTTGAAGAGGCCCTCTCTTGTGATCTGCTCAGTTTTCACACTTCACTAACCCGGGAAGGGCGCTGGCCCACCTGGCACTGGCTCGATAAAAATTGGCTGAGTTACCGGAAATACCGGCTCATTATCAACGCAGCCCGCGGCGGCGTGATCGAGGACAGAGCCCTTCTGAACGCTCTTGTGTCCGGCCAGGTCGAAAACGCTGTTCTCGATGTCTGGGATGAGGAACCGTTTTTTCTGGATGCCCTGGCTCAGAAAAGCCTGATCGCAACCCCCCACATTGCCGGGTACTCGGTTCAGGCCAAACAACGAGCAGCAGACCAGCTCGTCAGTGCTTTGTGTCACGAATTTGACCTGGAACCTCCTGTTCGTCCGAAACCAACCCCCGGGGACAAGCCTTTATCGGCCTCCGGACTCACTGAGTCTGCAAATAACCAACAAGGCCTTCGCCAGATTTTGCCCCTGCTCCATCCGATCAAAGACTATGACCGGCTCTTTCGAAAAATGATCGGCAAAAGCGCTGATGAGAAGCGGATTCAGTTTCAGGAGATACGTACTGGCTACCCTCTTCGTCAGGAGTACTCCTCCATTGCTCTTCCTGCCCGGCTCCTTAAACAGCATCCGCAACTGAAAATCCTAGGGGTTCAACCCTCCGAGGATTCATCTGCCGGCTGAAACAGCCGCATTGCGTTTTCGGTGGTCATAACTGCCAGTTCCTCAAAAGAGAGATCCAGTACCCCGGCCAGATATTCCGCTGTGTATTGAACAAATGAAGGCTCGTTCCGCTTTCCCCGCTTCGGTGTCGGCGCCAGATAGGGGGCATCTGTCTCAATCAACAGGCGATCTGCAGGCAGTGTTCTTACTACATCGTCAACTCCGCTGTTTTTGAAGGTGAGAATACCTCCAACGCCCAGATAGAGACCCAGATCCAGAGCCCGCTTCGCCTCCTGCTCACTGCCGGTAAAACAGTGCCAGACTCCACGAAGGGTGCCGTCCTGCTCCGATTCGATCAGATCCAGCAGGTCGGACGTACTCTCCCGGTTGTGCAACACGATTGGCTTGTTCACCGCTTTCGAAATGCGACAGTGAGCTGCCAAACTCTGTTTTTGATCCTCCTTGTGATCCCGGCTCCAGTAGTAGTCAAGTCCGGTCTCCCCCACCGCTTCATAGAGATCCCGGGACAATAGGTCGTAAAGACGCGTTTCGTCCAGAGGCCAGTTAGACACCACCTCACAGGGATGAATGCCGGCCATCCGGTGAAAAGTGATATCCGGATGGTTCAGCCCGTCCATCTGCCGCAGAGAACCCCAGTCAATCGCGGGAAGCCAGATATGCTGGATCCCGGCGGCCGCCGCACGGTTCAGTACCGGTTCCAGATCGTCACGAAAAGCATCAAGATAGAGATGACAGTGGGTATCCGTCAGAAATGTCTGACTCATAAATCGGCCTCGCAATATGAACCTGCCGCTGTTTTTGTGAATTTTTGAAATTTAACCACAAATACCGAAGAGTTCATCTCCTGTTATCTGTTCCGGCTACCTCCCGATCGGCCAGCAGGACAATCAGTTTCTCAACGATTCGCACCTCACCCACACCCCGTTCCTGCAACCGTCTGGACAGGCTCTCTTCAAACCTGTTTGCGATTCCTCCGGTGAGAACAACCGGGAGCTGGCCGGACAACCCATATGCGTCATAATGGGCAGATACCCAGGACTCAAGAGATCGATCGACCAGCTTCATCAGCTCTTCAGGAACCTCATTCTCAAACACCTTCCCGGCCAGGCCAGCCAACCAGTAACTGGGCTTTGAAGAGCGGTAGAGCTTCTCCAGCACCGTGGTATACGCCATCTTCCCGATTCGCTGCTCCAACCAGCGATGAGTCTGAGGGCTGAACCGGTTCCGGAACAGACCCCGAAGTAACCGCTTGCCCATATCGGCACCGCTTCCCTCATCACCCAGAACATACCCCAATGCTGCAACGCGTTCCACAACCTCGCCCCCTCGAAATCGCCCGGAAGCCGAACCACTTCCGAGAATTCCGGCAATCCCCTCCTCGAAGAGCCCAGCATGGGCAATCGCGGTCAAATCATCGAAAAAATGAATTCGAACCCGGCCCAGATGCACTTCAAGCAGCTTTCGGATCGGGGCTGTCAACTCATCAGAGAGTGCTGCCGCTCCATAGAATACCACCTGATCTGCACGTACACCGTCCAGTATCTTCTTCAGTTCTTTTTGCTGAACATCCTTATCCGAATAGAGTGGGTGGAGCCCTCCCGAACGACGGAACTCAACCGAATCGTCGTCAATCAGGGCCCAGTCTGTTTTGGTTGCTCCACTTTCTGCAATCAATCGTTTCATTCCGGATCATTGGTTATGTTACCGTCGACGAATACGGAGAATACCGTTTTTTTCATTCATTGGACAAACGCAGACGTACGAGCCGTATGTGCAGAACTGTACGCCCGGGCCCGAAAAAAATTTCGTAAGTATCCGAACAAAACTGTATCATACATATATCGAACATATATCCAGCCTCTCTTTCCGGAGGGTGTCCACATTAACCGAAATCACCAGACTACATGTCCTCATCAAACGCCAAAAAAGACGACCGACTGAAGGCGCTCGACATCGCCGTCGGCCAAATCGAGAAACAACACGGCAGTGGAACCATTATGCGTCTGGGAGACGGGCCGGCAAATGAAGTTCCCTCCATCTCCACCGGTTCCATCATGGTGAACTATGCACTTGGTGTAGGGGGGATTCCGAGAGGACGGGTAACGGAGATTTACGGGCCGGAAGCGAGCGGTAAGACCACCCTGGCGATGCACGTTATTGCCGAAGCACAGAAAGCGGGTGGGTATGCGGCTTTCATCGACGCGGAACACGCATTTGACACACGGTATGCCAAATCTCTCGGGATCAATACCGATGAGTTACTCATCTCACAGCCGGACAACGGGGAGCAGGCATTGGAAATCACCGAAACTCTGATCCGTTCCGGTGCACTGGATGTTATTGTCGTCGACTCGGTAGCTGCACTTGTACCCCGCGCAGAACTTGAGGGAGAAATGGGCGACTCCCATGTAGGCCTGCAGGCACGTCTGATGTCTCAGGCACTGCGAAAAATCACCGGGATCGTCAGCAAATCACGGACTGCCTGTATTTTTATCAACCAGATTCGCGAAAAAATTGGAGTCATGTTTGGCAATCCGGAGACGACAACTGGTGGCCGCGCTTTGAAATTTTACTCCTCCGTGCGGTTGGATATTCGTCGGATCGGCTCTCTCAAGAAAGGAGACGAAGTGATCGGTAACCGAACCAAGGTCAAGGTTGTCAAAAACAAAGTAGCTCCACCGTTTCGGATCGTCGAATTCAATATTATCTATGGAAAAGGAATCTCGCGAATTTCAGAGATTCTTGATCTGGCTGTCGAGTACGACATCATTGAAAAACGTGGGAGCTGGTATCGGTTTGACGGAGAACCAATCGGCCAGGGAAGTGATGCGGCCGTTCAGTTCCTGGAAGAAGACCTCGAATTGACATCCAAAATTGAAGAACGGATCACGGCTCAACTCTTTCCCGAAACGGAGACGGAAAAAGAACAAACGGACGAGAAAGAAAAGAGTGCGGAGAAGCAGGAGGCGTAAATGTCCTCCGACAGAGAAACAAACAAAATTGAGGATCTCTCCTTTCCTGTAGAGATTACAGCCATTCGCCCTCAGAAAAAGCGAAACAACCGGTTTTCTCTCTATCAGGGAAAGCGATTTCTACTCGGTGTCTCGGCAGATACACTTCTTTCGTTTCACTTGAAAAAAGGAGATCAGCTCTCCGCAGTACAGTTCCAACAAATCACAGATGAAGAGGAAAGGCGTACAGTCCGGGAGTATATGATCCGGCTTCTTGGAAGGCGAGATCACTCCGGAACGGAGCTGGAGCAAAAAGCACGCGGCAAGGGGTATCCTGAAGAGATCGTTCAACATGTACAACATGAGCTATCGGAAAAGGGATATGTCGACGACAACATCTTTGCCTCCAGGTTCGTCACAGACAAACTGGCCATAAACCGGTGGGGGCCACTTCGAATCAAAATGGCTCTTCGGAAAAAAGGAATTCCAACTCATGTAACAGATCGGATTCTCCAGGAAAAAATTGACGATTTGGAGCTAAAAAAGATTTGTGTAGATTTGGTTTTGGCCAGAAGAAAACACTTTCTCAGGGAGAGCGACTCCTTCAAGCGCAAGCAGAAAATCTCTGCCTGGCTACAGCGAAAAGGGTTCTACTACTCGACGATAGAAGAAGCGTTTCCCGAGATTATCAAACGGTTGAATGTTTCGTAACATCACCTCCGAAAACGTTGTCCGGTTTTTGATCACCGTTGTGGCGATCTCACTGATCGGAATGCTTCTGTACTATTTCAGCAATCTGGTGGTTTATGTGCTCATTGCCACTTTTTTTACCTATCTGCTGGATCCGCTTGTGAGCCGAATGCAGGCAGCAGGGATGAACCGCACCTTCTCCATCACACTAACCCTGGCAGTTCTGACGCTGCTTCTCGTGTGGGTTTCGACCAGCTTTATTCCCATCATTGCAGGACAGATGGGAATTCTTGCCAACCAGCTCAGCCTGGAAAATATTCGCATGATTGCCCGTGAGATGGAGCAGATGGCCATCGGGACATTTGAGTTTCTGCCCCCGGGTTTTCTGATCGAAAATGTGACTCAATTGTCGGAAAACCTCTTCGACACCGGCAGAATTCCCGCTCTCATGAGCAACCTGATTGGACTCTTTACCAACCTGTTTGCCGCTTTTCTCATCATTCCGTTCGCTACATTCTTCTTTCTCAAAGACGGTTACAGAATTCGTCGTGATCTGCTGAAACTGGTTCCCAACAACTATTTTGAAACCATCCTGAACTTAATTGACAAAGTGGAAACAAGTCTCGGGCGCTACTTTCGAAGCGTATTGATACAGAGTACACTGGTCGGATTCTTTGGCTGGCTGTTTTTGTCCATCGCGGGTCTCTCCAACTCCGTATCCGTCGGGGTTACCATCGGAGTTGCCAATACGATCCCCTACTTTGGGCCCATCATCGGTTACATCCTCTCTGTCATTGTCTCAATCATTGAGACCGGAGATTTTTCTCTGATTCTACCCTGCCTTCTGGCAGTTTTTATCGTTCAGCTGTTGGATAACATTGTGTTTCAGCCGCTGATCTTTTCCCGGGCTGCCAATATGCACCCGGTTGCCATTCTGTTTATCATTATGATCGGTGCACAGACGGCTGGAATGATCGGAATGCTCGTGGCCATACCTATCGCCACCACGATTAAAATCACGATCAGCCAGGTTATCTGGAACTTCCACAACTACCGAGTCTACCGCAAAAACCGGCCGGAGCCCGGGGTGAAGGAAGTTTCCTGAACAGCTGTACAATCCGGCTAACATCGCTTCCCTTCATTGCTTATCTTGCGTCCTTTCACATTCGAGGCTCCAGCTGAACCCTCAACTGACTATTATAACCATACCTTAATCAGGTGAAAAAACTCACTGTTTTTGCCTCCGGCTCCGGAACCAACTTTCAGGCAATTATCGATGCTGTCGAGCAGGGAGAACTGGATGCGACAATCACCGGGTTAATTACAAGCAGAGACCAGATTGGGGCACTGGCCCGGGCCAATAAAGCAGTGATTCCCTGCAGCGTTATCAAACCTGGACACTACCGTACCGAAGAGGGCTTTGCTGAAGCATTGCTGGAGGCACTCCAGTCATTTGATCCGGACCTGATCGTCCTGGCTGGTTATACTGTAAAGATACCCGCATCCGTAATTCGAAAGTACGCCGGCAGAATTCTCAATATTCATCCCTCCCTCCTGCCCCGTTATGGCGGGAAAGGGTTCTATGGGATGCGGGTTCACGAAGCGGTACTCAGGGCCGGGGATAAGGAAACTGGCTGTACGGTTCATCTTGTCGATGAGGAGTACGACCGGGGCCCTATCCTGGCTCAGCGTAAAGTTCCGGTATACAACGGCGACTCCCCGGAAACGTTGGCGCGCCGGGTGCTGAAACAGGAACACCAGATACTCCCACTGACCATCCAACAACTCTTAACTGACCAAACCAACTAACCTCTTGGCACTACAACCACTCGATTCACTCCCTGAAACTCCCCTGAAAATCAAACGGGCACTAATCTCCGTCTCCGACAAGACCGGACTCATTCCATTTGTAAAAACTCTTGCCTCCAACGGCATCGAATTGATTTCAACCGGCGGGACAGCCCGGGCAATCCGGAACGCCGGGCTGGAAGTAAAAGACGTCTCCGAAATCACCGGATTCCCGGAGTGTCTGGATGGTCGTGTCAAAACCCTCCATCCTTCCGTTCATGCCGGCATTCTTGCCCGAACCAGCCATCCCGCCGACCTGGACGAACTCAACGAACTGCAGCTGTTCCCCATTGAACTGGTGGTCGTAAATCTCTATCCATTCAAAGAGACGGTTCGCCAGCCCGACATCACCCCGGCCATTGCCACCGAACACATCGACATCGGCGGGCCAACAATGATTCGTGCAGCAGCCAAGAATTTCGCCCATGTCTGTATTGTCTCCTCTCCATCTCAATACGACTCTGTTGCAAAAAGGATGGAAGCCGAAGGCCAGATCTCCTTTACCAAACGACGGGAGCTGGCTCTGAGTGCATTTCGCCATACGGCTGATTACGATACGGCAATCAGCAATTACCTTTCTGGACTGGTCGGAGAACAACTTCCCGAGCAATGGAATGTGAGTCTTCCCAGAGCCGGCACCCTTCGCTATGGTGAAAACCCGCACCAACCGGCCGGTGTCTACGGAAGCCAGCAGGAGTGGTTCCATTGTTTTCATGGGAAAGAATTGAGTTACAACAACTACCTGGATATCGACGCCGCCCTGAATCTGATGACCAGCTTCCAAAAGAGCGATCCCACAGTTGCGATTTTCAAGCACACCGTCCCATGTGGAGTGGCAAGTCATAAATCAGACCTATCCCAAGCCTGGAAACGTGCATTTGCAACCGACACCGTCTCTCCATTCGGCGGAATTGTCATCTCCAACCGTGAAATGGATCTCGAAACCGCTTCAGAGATCGATACTCTCTTTACCGAAATTATTCTTGCCCCATCGTTCAGCGATCAGGCCCTGGACCTCCTGAAACAAAAAAAGAACCGCAGACTGGTTCAAATCAATCAGTTTCCGACAATCAAGGATGCCTTTAGTTATCGTTCCATCATCGGAGGAGCCCTGCTGCAGAAACCCGACATGGCGACTGAAGATCCGGAGAGCTTCACAACCGTAACATCCCGAAAGTGTACCAAAAGTGAGTGGGAAGACCTTCTCTTTGCATGGAAAGTTGTCCGTCATGTGAAATCCAATGCCGTCGTCTACGTAAAAGACCGCCAGACAATCGGTATCGGAACCGGCCAGACCAGCCGTGTGGACAGCTCGGAGATCGCCATCCGCAAAGCAGAAAAGGAGGGACTCTCCATGGAGTGTTCCGTTCTTGCTTCCGATGCATTCTTTCCATTTGCAGACAGTATCGAAGCAGCAGCAGAAGCAGGGGTTCAAGCTGTTATCCAGCCCGGTGGCAGTGTTCGGGACGAAGAGGTGATTCAGGCAGCCGACGAACACAATATGACGATGATCTTTACAGGATTTCGCCATTTCAAACACTGAGAGATACAGAATCGCCTCCGCATTTTCAAAAAACCGAATGGCAGCCGGATCTATGATTCGCAAATAGAGAGACAATATTGTATTTTCAGCTGAAACCTTTCTTAATCTGATTTATAATATCCACCTATGCCAACGACGGACACTTCCGTACAGTCCAGTATAA
>JBBDRX010000084.1:0-26898 GCA_040905245.1 Balneolaceae bacterium
ATCAGTGATATGCGGAATGACCTGAACCGTCTTCCCCAGGTAGGTTCCCTGGCGCTCCTTTGTGATCACATCAAAATAGATGCGGCCCGTCGTTACATTATTGGACTGAGAAGTTCGAATCCCGAGAAACCGCTCGTAGTGCCCGAGATCAAGGTCGGTTTCGGCCCCGTCATCGGTCACATAGACCTCCCCGTGTTCATAAGGATTCATTGTACCGGGGTCCACATTGATATAGGGGTCCAGTTTCTGGACAGTGACACGAAGCCCGCGAGCGACGAGGAGACGCCCCAGAGATGCACAGATAATACCTTTCCCCAGCGAAGAGGTCACTCCGCCGGTTACAAAAATATATTTGGTGGCCATGGAAAAAGAGGTTGGTTGATGGATTGTGAAAATAGCAGGTTCCCTCTTACCATTCAAACCAACCTGCCATTTAGGCGAGAATCAGTTTTGGGATCGTACAGATCGCCGGATCGCCCGACTTACCAGTGAACCGTTCAGGCGGTCTGATGTACAAAAATAGTAAAACCGGGCTCCTGCCAGCATCACATTCGCACTGCCAAGTACCGAAAAGAGGGTTCCCAGCCAAAGAGGACGAATGATTCCCAGAATGGCTATGGAAATCACGGCGAGTCCAATCAGACACTGAAAGACAATCCCGGAGAGTTCCAAAAGCTGGCCGGCAGACAACCTCCGAAAGCTCACGCTCCTCCCCTGTTTAACCAACACGTTTCTCCTTTTGGCAGAGCTCTTTTTTTTCTCTTTACGATCGTCTCTCATGGTTGTACCTTTTTGTCAGGGTTCATCCATCTTTCGGAGATGCGTCCGCTGCAACACGAACGTCTGTCCATTCTGATTCATTCTACAAAAAATGTCGCTATCCAACCACTACATTTATGGCCGGAATCCTGTTCTTGAATATCTTCGACAGCGTCCGGAACGAATAGACAAGGTCTATCTTCGAGATAACGTCCGCGGACGTGAATCGGATCAAATTCAGGCACTTGCGTCTGAAAACCGGATTCCAGTCAGTTTTGTTCCCGGAAACAAGCTCTTTGAGCTGGTCGGAAAGGTACAGGATCAGGGAGTCGCTGCACTGGTCAGCCCTGTCTCCTATCACGAATTTCATGAATGGCTGGACGTGTTGAACCCGGACGCCGACACCGCAGTCCTGCTGTTGGACGAAATTGAAGATCCGCATAATTTTGGCGCTATCCTTCGTTCAGCGGCCGCAGCGGGAATTTCTGCCGTAATTGTTCCCAAACACAGACAGGCGCCGGTAACCGCTGCTGTATTCAAAACATCAGCCGGCACGGCCGGGCGTATACCGATTGTTAGAGCCGGCAATTTGAATCAGGCGATACTGGAATTGAAAGAGCATCGTTTCTGGATCGCCGGACTGGATGCAGATGCAGAATCCAGCTTTTGGGAGATGGATTCGTCTGTTCCACTCGCATTTGTTATCGGGAGTGAAGGGAGCGGTATTCGGCAAAAAACCCTGGAACACTGCGATTTCCGATACACCATTCCAATGAGCAACAGCGTTGAATCACTGAACGCCTCTGTAAGTGCCGCACTGGTCTGTTATGAGTGGCGACGCCTTCGAAAGGCCTGAAAATACATCTGCCGAACGACCACCCAGAATCCGTAACATCATGAAACAACTCAACCCGTCGCTCCCGATCCTGTTGCTGGCTGCTGCACTTGCTTTCCTTTCGGACCCACCCTCATCCGATCCGGAAACGGTGGTCCCCGACCCGCTTCCCGACCTGGAGCAGCCTCTTGCAGAGGTTCGGTCGGCAGAAGATGTGCAACTCCTATTCGACGGGAAGGACCCCTGGGTGGAAGAGAAAATTTCGTCCATGAATCTGTCGGAAAAAGTAGGACAGATGATCTCTCCGAGAATCAATGCACACTATTTAAGCCGGGATTCGGATGCCTACCAGGAGATGATTTCCTTCATTAAGGATCTTCGGGTCGGAGGCATCACTTTCTTTTCGGGAGATGTACACGAACTGGCTCTATTGATTAACGATTTTCAGAAGCATGCCGAGACTCCACTGTTAATCAGCGCCGATTTTGAACGCGGCACTGCAATGAGAGTCCGTCGGGCTACCAGTTTCCCTCCTGCCATGGCGCTGGGAGCCGCCGGAGACGAGCATCTGGCCTACCGACAGGGGCTCGCAACGGCTCTTGAGGGACGGGCACTCGGAGTCCATCAGAATTTTGCCCCCATTGCAGATATCAACAGCAACCCGGACAACCCGGTCATTAACGTCCGCTCCTTTGGGGAGAACCCTGAACAGGTCGGGATTCTGGCCTCCGCATTTCTCCGTGGATTACACGACGGCGGAATGCTCTCCACCGGCAAACACTTTCCCGGACACGGAGACACCGATATCGATTCTCACCTCTCACTGCCACAGATTACGAAAACCCGTGAACAGCTCGACCATACAGAGCTGACTCCCTTTCGACAGATCATTCGAAGCGGGGTGACCGCCATTATGACAGCACATATCGCCCTCCCAGAACTCACCGGAGATCCACAGCTTCCGGCAACACATTCGCAACAAATTCTGACAGATCTTTTGCGAAACGAGCTTGGATTCGAAGGACTCATTGTTACGGATGCACTCGATATGTATGGGATTGACCATTTTCACTCGAGAGAAGAGGCTGCCATCCGCGCAGTCGAGGCTGGCGCGGACCTGCTTCTCCTTCCTCCGGATCCACACACCGCCGTTGACGCCATTGTCTCTGCCGTCCGGCTTGGTGAGATTTCGGAAAACCGAATTGATCAGTCCGTTCGCCGTATTCTCTCTGCCAAAAGGGCTGTCGGGCTGCACCAGCAGGCAAATAGTATAGATCTGAACCACATCCGGGAAACCGTAGGACACGCCCATCATCGAGACCTTGCAGAAACCATCGCGCGCCGCTCCATAACTCTGGTACGAAACGAAAAGCAGCTTTTCCCACTCCGTGCAACAGCCGGAAGACGAATACTTCTGATCACGATCCGGGACGAGGAAGACCAGCGAACAGCCATCCACCGATACAGCTCTCCGCATACCAGTGAACCGGCCGGTACATACTTTACCAGCAGGTTTCGGGAGTACCATCCCCTCTTCGAGCAACGACTTCTCGACCCAAGAAGCAACCGACAGGAGGTGGACGACCTGATCACTGCCGCGAAAACGGCAGATCTGATCCTGGTTCACTCCTACGCAATAGCTCGTTCCGGAGGGGGCGACCTGACACTTCCCGATCACATGGAGGAGGCCCTTAAACAGCTGGATGATCTGGACAAGCCTCTCGGAGTCCTCTCGTTCGGTGATCCCTATTTTATCCGCTACACTCCTGACGCTGACGCCTACCTGACCGCCTGGTCTTCTTCAGAGGTATCGGTCTCTGCTGCTGTCGAGACCATTGTCGGCCGAAACAGCCCCACCGGAACACTGCCAATCACTATTCCTGACATTGCCCCTGCCGGAAAGGGCATTCACTGGTAATTCTGATCCCTGTTCAGGAGTGCGATTTTTTCCATAACTTTGCCATACAAGCGGTCCACTCTATTTCATAACGATCAAGGAGTTTTCCATGAAACTGTTTCTCAAGATTCTCGCCGGCATTGCCGTACTCTTTATCGTCGCACTGATTGGGTTAAACCTCTACCTGACGGACGAACGGCTTCGGGGCCTGGTCGTACCCCCGATGAATGAAGCCCTCGGCCGGGAAGTTCAACTCGATCGAATCTCCGTCACTTTCTTCCGGACTTTCCCTCGTTTCGGACTACAGATGCAGGGCTTCGAACTCCCGGGAACCGATTCAGAAGAACCTGTTGTCTCATTCGACCGGCTTACCGTGGCAGTCAAACTGCCCCCTCTTCTTCGGGACGAGGTCGACATCGCACGACTGGATGTTGAAAACCCGGAGATTCGATACCGGGTCTATGCTGACTCCACAACCAATATCGATTTTCTAATGACAGAAGAGGATGAGACAGCCGCAGAAGAGGAGATGGCGTTCCGGATTCAGGTCCCGTCCCTTCAGATTCGCGGTGGTTCTCTGGACTATCGGGACGACACGTCAAATCTCTCTGCCAGTCTCTCCGGCCTGGACGCGCAAATCGGATTCGTCTTTGCCGATTTGATCGAAACTGAGCTGGATGCACAACTGGAGTCCCTTTCCGTCCATTCCGACGGCAGTGCACTGGTTGAGAATCTTCCGCTGCAGCTCCAACAGACCTCCACGTTGAACCTCACCGATGAAGAGATCTCGCTACAGGAGAGCCGTCTCTCCATCCGGGGATTTACACTGAATCTCGACGGAGCCATACGTGGATGGAGCCGTGACGAACCGGTCATTGACCTGCAGTTCCGATCCAGCTCCGAAGATTTTGGAGAGCTTCTCAGACTTGTTCCCGAAGAGTACGAAGAGATGTTACAGGGCATCGAATCCGGCGGCTCTCTTCAGCTGGAAGGCTTTGTCCGTGGCGCTCTGAGTGAAGAAATTTTGCCCGAGTTTGAAGTCATTGCCCGGATCAAAGAGGGATGGCTCCGCAATCCCGACCTGGAAGAACCGATTGAACAGATCTATCTCTCTCTGGAAGCCCGGAACAGTTCTGTCGCTCTCCATGAATTTAGGGCTACGGCCTCCGGAAACCGTATTGAAGCAAGCGGGCGGGTAGACCAGCCGTTTGAAGAGGATGCTCCCTTCTCCTTTCAACTCAGCGGAGATCTGGATCTGGCTACAATCAGTCGTTTTTACCCGATTGAAGAGTTTGGAGTGGAACAGCTTGCCGGAACACTGACAACACGGGCCGAGGGAGAGGGGCGCCTGGATCAAATCGAAGCCGTTCAATTCAGCGGAGTCTTTAACCTGAGTGACGGCCTGCTGAAATACGCGGATGTAAACCAGCCAATCGAACAGGTGGAAGCCGTAATCAATGCCAGCCAGGACCGAATCGACATACAGAGCGCCTCCCTGCGTGCGGCCGGTAACCGGTTTTCGGCCAACGGCTCTGTCCTCGAACCTCTGGCCGACCTTCCGACATTCGATATCGATGCCAATCTCTCCTTTGACCTCGGCACAATCCGCAACTTCTACCCTATTGATGAGGATACGCTCATGCTCCGGGGCCAGCTTACAGCAAGTGCCTCTCTTCGCGGCCAGGCAGATCAACTGGAACGGGCTCTGCAAGAGAGCCGAATCGAGTTGCGGGATGGCTACATTTCTCATTCGCTCACCCGCTATCCCCTGGAAGACATTACCTTTTCCGGCAGTGCAGGCAACCGTATTATTACCATTGATGAAGCCCGCTTCCGTACCGGTGAAAACCGCTTTTCCATGAGCGGTCAGATTCGCGATTATCTGGAAGAATCGCCCGTTTTTGACCTTCAACTGGAAGGAGAAGGCGTTCTGGCAGACGTCACAGACTACTACTCCCTTGAACCGTGGATCAACGAACTGACGGGGCAGGCCCGGATGAATCTGCGGGCCAGAGGGCCGGCCGGAGATCCAACGGCTATCGCTCTTGACGGGACCATGGAGCTGGAGAGCGTTACGGCAAGCGGTGATTCCCTTTTCCTCCCGGTCAGAAATCTGGGTGGACGGCTTCAAATTACACCGGACCGGATGAACCTCGAACAGTTCTCCATGAACTACGGACGGTCGGACATCGGGTTGCAGGGTGAACTTGAGAACTATCTGGGGCTGATGGAGGAGCATGAAACAGAACAGACCATGCCTTCCATTAGCGGCTCCTACCACAGTCGTCTTCTGGATATGGACGAAATGATCGACTGGGATGCGGAAACAGAGGAAGAACCGGTACTGATCGAACTGCCACAAATGACCGGTGCAGTATCCGCACAAATCGACTCCCTCATCATCTTTGAATCGGTCATTACCAACATCGAAGGTGAGGGCACGCTCGGCCCCGACCGGCTGACGATCACGGAAGCCACTGCCGATCTGTTTGACGGTTCGGCGGCCGGACAGCTGGCCTGGAATGTTCCCCGGCCGGACCGGACCGATATCAAGTTTGTCGGTGAGCTTAACGAACTTCAGGTCGAGTCATTTTTTCGGGAATTTGCCATTTTTGGCGAAAACAGCCGGTTTGAAGAGTATCTGACCGGAGCCTTTTCGGCAGAAGTGGACTATTTTACAGAGCTGGATGAATACATCAGTCCGGATATTACCACGACAGAAGCGAGTGGAAGTTTTGGAATGACCCGGGCAAGGCTTCGCGGACACCCGGTACAGGAGCAGTTTGCCCAGTGGCTCGGGGCCGATGAACTCCGTTCAATGGCCCTGGACGAATGGACAGCTCTTTTCACCATTCAGGACTCTGTACTGGAGCTGGAAGACTTTCGCCTGACCAGTGAAGAGATTGGAATAGAACTTGAAGGGACGCAGCATCTGGTTACGGACGAAATCGACTTCACAGCGGATCTTTTCCTGCCCTCCCGGTTCCGGAACGGGCTCTCCTCTGTTCTCTCCAGCCAGGTCGTGGACGCTCTGAGCCGAGACGACGGAATCATTGTGATTCCAATCCGGATCAGCGGAACCATGGAGAGTCCAAGAATTACACCCAGAGAGACTGTTATCAAAGATCTGTTACAGGATACGATTCGGGATCGGGGCGGTGACCTGATACGAGGTCTGTTCGGGCGATAGCCATCGGAAGCATCTGAACTCCCCCTTTTGTATCTTCAGACGCTCCTGTTAATTATACAATAGCGACCTTCATGCAGACTGAACGCAGTTTTATAATCTGGGACGGGGATCCTGTCCTCTTTACCATTCCCGAATTTCAACTGCCGCTCCCGATCTCCGTCTGGGGGCTGGTAGCCGGTTTTGCACTCCTTTTCTGGCTCTGGAAACGGTTCATCCCGGAAATTGAAGAAGAGCGTCAGAAAATTCCTTTCTGGAAGCCCTGGGGGATCATTCTCGGATCCCTGGCTGCCGGACAGATTCTCTTCCTGTTTACAGGCGGGCCAACGATCGATACCATCGGCCCGATTGAACCCCGTTGGTACGGCCTGATGTTTGCCACAGCGTTCATCTTCGGATACCTGCTGGCCTCCCGGCTCATGACCGTTGCCGGACGAACCCCGGAGGAGGTCGATCGGCTGCTGATCTACATACTCATTGCGACAGTCATCGGTGCACGTCTGGGGCATGTCGTTTTTTATGACCTTTCATTTTATCTGCGAAACCCCGAATTGATTCCCGCTATCTGGAGAGGTGGGCTGGCTTCACACGGAGCGGCAATTGCCATCATCATCGCCATGTGGCTCTACGTTAAACGAACCCCCCGAATGACTTTCTACTGGCTGGCCGACCGGGTAGTCCCTTCCGTAGCGATTGGCGGGATGTTTATCCGAATCGGAAATTTCTTCAACTCCGAAATTCTCGGAACGGCAACAGATGTACCCTGGGCGGTAATCTTTGCCCGGATCGACAGTGTCCCCCGGCATCCTTCCATGTTGTACGAGTCCCTTTCAACACTTGTCGTTCTGGCCGCAATCATGGCAATCTACTATCGATACGACAAGAAACCACCAGAGGGTTCCATGTTCGGATCATTCCTGGTTTTGCTTTTCACCGGGCGCTTTCTCATCGAGTTTACCAAGCTCCACCACTCGGATTTTGAAGCTGCACTGATCCTCAATATGGGACAGTGGCTCTCCATCCCGCTGGTGATCTTCGGAGCCTGGCTGCTTCTCAAAAAAGTGGACTGGGGGAAGAAGCCCCTCCCCGAAACGTCCTCCTGAAGTCGACCCCGGCCAAACCCTGCTGCTAAAAACGAAACTGGATATTACCCGTTGCTCCGAGAGCTGTGGATTCTCCCTGTTCCAGATCGGCCATCACATTGAGCTGAAATCGGAGCAGCCTGGACAGGTATTGATCATAGCCAACCGTCAGAAGATGGGTTTCCGTATCGGCCTCTCTGTATTCCATCCAGTCCCAGCGAGCCAACAGCCTCACCCCTTCATCAATTGTATATCCCCCGGTCAGGTGTGATCCGTTAATCCGCTCGCTGTCGATGGCCGGAGTCGCCAGCTCCGCTTCTGTTGTCAACAGTTCTGCCGACAACAACCACGGGCCGCTCTCCAGCCTAAAGTCGACACCGGTTGTTGTCCGATTGCCGGCCATATTCAAAGATGAGGGACTACAGTTGAGATCGTAGCAGCTACCAGTCATCACATTCGCACCAAGCTCCACGGACCCGCCGCTGTCCAGGTCCCGGTGGTAATACCCCCGAAAGAGATATTGAAATCGGTTGTCCTGGTTGGAACGAACCCCCTCCCCGTTAAAGATTCCCAGATTATAGCCAAACATACCGCCTTCACCATAGAGTGAGACACCAATTTCGCGGGAGTTCAGCTGTGTGCCCGAAAGTCGGGCCCGGCGGATAAACTCTGTGGTACCGGTCGAGAGAATCTGCTCCGCACTAACCTGGGGTTTCTGGGCACCCACCCGAAGGGATACCAGAGGATCCAGATGCCATGTCAGAAAGGCATCCAGAAGATTGGGAGACGACTCCAGCCGAAACTGTACCCGCCAATCAACATTCCGGTCCAATCTCCCGCCCAGCCCCAGGCGTGCCGTACCTATATGAAAGGAATCACCTCCGGAAAAATAATCATTGTCCAGGTTCAGATCTCCGAATGTCTGGAAAATCCCGGTCAGATAGATCGGCTCCGTCTTTACGGTTTCCAGAAACTGATCTTGCAGCGGTGTGTTATCCTGCGCCGCAGCTGTCGAAATACCACCTAACAAAACCAGAAGAAGTGCAGAAATGCAGAATGCGGCTCCGAATCGATACGTGTTGGATTGACAAAGAGATGTATTCCGGTTTTTCAAAATGGTCATGATTTGTTAACGGTTTGCTAAAAACACCGTCAAATTTCCCCAATATTCCACCCGCATGCAACGGAACAATCACAATCCGGGCTGATGCATAATCATCAAAAATCCAGTACCTTCTTTCCGCAACAATCCAACAACAAACCATGGAACACAGCCTCACACTCTGGGTCGTCTTCAACCTCTTTATCCTCGCGATGCTGATGGTCGACCTGATGGTTTTCAACCGAAAACCACACGAAATCACCATCCGCGAAAGCCTGAGCTGGACAGCTGTCTGGGTCGTCCTCGCCCTTTTGTTCGGAGTTGGCATCTACCTCTGGATGGATCCACAGACCGCTCTGGACTACTATACCGGCTATCTGATTGAGAAGTCACTGAGTGTGGACAATATCTTCGTCTTTTTGCTCATCTTCAGCTACTTCGGAGTCCCTTCCAAATATCAACACAAGGTACTGTTCTGGGGAATCCTGGGAGCTCTGGTGTTCCGTCTTATTTTCATCTTCCTCGGTGTAGCCCTGCTGGAACAGTTTCACTGGATCATCTACGTCTTCGGAGCGTTTCTGGTCTTTACCGGTATCAAGCTCGGACTGGAGAAAGACAAGGAGATTCAGCCGGAACGCAACCCGATTCTGAAATTAGTACGTCGGTTTATCCCGGTCACCCGAGAATTCCGAGGCCAGCACTTCTTTACGAAGATCCGTGGCCGATGGGTCGCCACCCCGATGTTCATTGTACTGATCGTCATCGAAACCACCGATGTGGTCTTCGCACTGGACTCCATTCCCGCGATCATGGCCATTACCCGTGACCCCTTCATTATCTACAGTGCCAATGCATTTGCCATTCTCGGGTTGAGAGCTCTCTACTTCGCCCTGGCTGGAGTCATGAGACTCTTCCACTATCTCCATTACGGGCTGGCCGTCATTCTGGTCTACATCGGATGCAAGATGATCCTGGAACCGTTCTATGAAATTTCCACTCCCATAACTCTCGGTATCATCGTGGCAACACTTACTGGTTCGGTCATCGCCTCTGTCCTTTTTCCCAAGAAGACTCCCGTCTCACCATCTGATGCAGCAGAGAAAGATCGACACTGAGCGGATCCCCTGGCAGTTTCGGGTTGAACCGGCCGGCTTCCGGGCGATCAAAATGGCACGCTGGCCCGTATTCGGTAGTAGATCTCCATGTCCCGGCTGAAAAGGCCATCATAAGGCTGAGCCAGGCCAACCGAATGGATCAGACTCAACGGGCCGACAGTCATCATATTTTTGATTTCACTGCCAAACCCGAGCATCCGGCGTTCGGGCTGCAACGTGTCAGCCATATAAAGTGATCCCGTCAATCCGGCATCCCCGAACACTACAAACGAAGTCGCTCCAAGACGAAGAAGGCCCAGAATCTCTGTCTGCAGGGACGGAAGAAGGGGAACTCGATACTCCGCAGAGAGAAACAGAAGTCGGTCGGTCAACAGAAAGGTCCGATACCCCCGAACTCTGTCCCGCCCGATCCCGTATACTGACCGCAACCCCGGTGGCAGCGGAAGCTGAATCTCGTCCCGACGGGAAAAACCCAGACGGTCCTGAACCAGCGGGCTGCCCCACTGCTTCTGCACTCGGGCCAGCAGCATCAGTCGATGATTGGCAAATGCAGGCAGCGTCAAGTAACTGTGCAGGTCTCCCGTCAGACTGGCCGACCCATCTCCGCTCAGGCTCTCCCGGCCCTTTAAATTTATCCGCAATCCATATCCGTCCAGTGGATGCAGCAAGTTCCGATAGAACGGCTTCTGCTCCCGAAGTGTCCATCCGACTTGAAACGACATTCCTGTTCCTGAACCAGGGAGTGTCAGAGGCGGCTCCGGTGTTCTTCCCCGATAGAACCAGGGGTCGCGATTATCTATACGAAACCCTGTAATGATCCAGCTATCCCGAAATGGAGCCTCCAGCCCGTTCAAGGGCCACTGAAGTGTCAAATCCAACCCGGTCCGGCGTTCAATGAGATACTCGCCGCCATACGTACGCAAAGGGATCGGCCCCCGGTACACGGAGAGTAGTGCAGACGGATAAAACTGATTGTTCAGATAACTGACAAAACCGGCACTCTCCCCCGGATTGGCTGCGGAGAGTATTCCTCCGGCAGCAATTCCATGTTTTCCAAGCGGTTCTACCCAGCTGCTGAACCCGGCCAGGCCGTAGGAATCTCTTCCCGCGATCCACGGCAACCCAAAACTGGTGACATGGGTAATCTCGTTCCAGGAGTTGTAAGTTCTCCGACTTCGAATCAGACTGGTATCCGGTTCCACCCGGGAGGGAATCTGTTTCGGCGGGGTGTGAGTTTTCCAGCCGGCATACGCTTCCGGCAGATTGGGCCGGGCTGGTTCAACCCGTCGGGTCACCGGAATGAGGTATATCTCTTCCCTGCTCTTGCTCTCTCCGCTTCGAATGGCAATTTTATCCTCTCCTTCGGTATCCCGAATCCAGTCCAAACCCTCTCCCCCGGTAAAAAGATAGGTGATCCGCTCTGTCTGTCCGGTTTCCAGATCGTTTATAAAGAGGTTTGGCACCTGATCCCGAAGTGATGTGAATGCAATCTTGTTCCCGTCGGGGCTGATGAGCGGACGGCGGTTATCCAGGCCACCTTCACCGGGGTCTATCAGCCGGACACCACTTCCATCCGGCCGGCGACGTACCAGATGGCGGGCTCCGTCCGGGCCGAACCGATGGTACACCAGTTCGTTTCGGACAGGATTCCAGGCCAGATGAATAAGTTGAACATCTCCCTGATAGTCCGTGACATAACGTTCCCGGTCACTTTCCGGATCCAGGATGAGAATATTGGCAGTCCCCTTCTCATTGACAATCGCTGCCAGTCGCCGGCCGTCCGGAGACCAGGCCGGATAGGCGATTCGCCGGCCGTTTGTCAACCGAAGCTCCTGGCCCTCTTCCAGGTCGTATAGATAGAGATCATTGACAAGAGATCCCCGCCTGTCCCGATTTTTCCTGGAGTAGGCTAACTGCTTCCCGTCGGGCCGCCAGGCCAGCTCGGGGCGGATGGCACCGTCTGCAATAACCCTGGATTCCCGAAGCGAATCATTCTCCACCAGATGAAGCTGGCGCTGGGGCCGTTGTATGGAGGGGATGGATAGAACGGCGATCATCTTCTGATCCGGGCTCCAGGAAGCGTCCAGATAGTATTGTCCCGGCAAGAATTCCGGCTTGGCAGCCAGCGAATCGGTTCGCTCCATACGGGATGCCAGCGTATTGTAGTAGATATTCATGTGCTTGCGCCACTCCTCTTCAAAGTCCTTCCAGGACTCGCCGGCCACTGCTTCAAACGAACGGACGAAATCATGAGTCCGAAAAGGTCCCAAGGAATCGCGATGAGAAAGAATCGTTGGCAGGAGAGAGTCTCCCCGTGAGTGAGCCAGATAGCGAACCTGGGAGTGACCAACCGCATAGAGCAGGCGTGAATTGTAGAGCCAGTCCCGATTACGGTAGTCAGGACGATCGTCAAAAATGGCCAGACGCAACCACCGGTCCCCGCGCTGGGAATCCCACTGCTCGGTGAGATACTGGGCCAGCCCTTCCGTCCAGAACCTGGGAACCGGATCGGATATCAGGTAGTTTAACAGACCCAGCCCGGTATCGGTTGCCTGAAAATGAGCAATATGAGCTAATTCGTGGGCAATGACTTTCCGTAGCCACTTCTCCTGCCCAGTCCAGGTTTCCGCATAGTCGTTGACTCCGACCCAGATATTTGTGTGGCCATTACCGACCGGAACTGCAAATCCGTTGTTGATCTCGTCCTCATCAGACAAATAGATACGAACTTTCTTTTCAAACTCAATCCCCAAACGTTCAGACAATACACGGTAACTCACCTCCGCGGCCGATGCCGCCCACGCGTCGATTCCTGACAGATGGTCTGGATAGATAATCCGAAAATGGTCGGTTTCCGAAACATTCCAATTGATCCAGGGGTGGTTACGGTCATTGAATATCTGAAACCCCTGGGCTGCCAGTTCCCCCGAACCATAAGCAAAAGGGAAGAGTGCACTCACCAGAACCGTACAAAAAATCAGCCGTATCAACCGCCGGAGGGGATAAAAAACGCTCATATAATAGAATAGCTGAATCGAACTCAAAAAAAAAGTCCCGCCCGGAGTAATCCGGGGGGACTTTCAAGTATTTGTCCAGGAGAACAGGTCTCCGGAAGGGAAGATTACATCATTCCCATTCCGCCTCCCATTCCGCCCATTCCGCCGGGCATTCCACCACCCATGCCTCCACCCGGGCCGTCATCGTCTCCATCCTTGGATGGCTTTTCGACGATAACAGCTTCCGTCGTGAGCAAGAGTCCGGCTACAGAAGCAGCGTTCTCCAGTGCAGTTCGGGTTACTTTGGTCGGATCGATGACCCCGGCTTTAATCAGGTCTTCATACTTCTCGGTGCGAGCATTATAGCCGTAAGCGTCTTTCCCTTCCAGTACTTTTTGTACTACAATGGAACCTTCGACGCCGGCATTGTTTGCAATGGCCCGAAGTGGAGCCTGAAGGGCCCGACGTATAATGTCGTAGCCAACTTCCTGATCCGGATTATCACTCTTAAGCTTTTCAATGGCTTTCAGAGTTCGGAGGAAAGCAACACCACCACCGGGAACGATTCCCTCTTCAACAGCTGCCCGTGTCGCATGCAGAGCATCTTCCACGCGCGCTTTCTTCTCTTTCATTTCCACTTCAGAAGCAGCGCCCACATAGATAACGGCAACACCGCCGCTCAGCTTGGCAAGTCGTTCCTGAAGTTTTTCCCGATCGTAGTCGGAGGTTGTGTTCTCAATCTGAGTATTAATCTGATTGATTCGGGCCTTGATATCATTGTCCTTGCCCTTTCCGCCAACGATCGTGGTATTATCCTTGTCGATGGTTATTCGATCTACCTGGCCGAGGAAATCAAGCGTTGCATTTTCAAGCTTGTATCCACGCTCTTCGCTGATCACTGTACCACCAGTCAGAATTGCGATATCTTCGAGCATCGCCTTGCGTCGGTCACCAAAGCCGGGCGCCTTGACCGCAGCAACTTTCAATGAACCACGAAGCTTGTTGACAACCAATGTTGCCAGTGCTTCTCCTTCTACATCTTCGGCAATAATCAGCAGAGGCCGATTGGTCTGAATTACTTTCTCCAAAACCGGCAATAGGTCTTTCATGTTCGAAATCTTCTTGTCGAAGATCAGGATGTAGGGCTCTTCAAACTCTGTAACCATCTTGTCGCTGTCGGTTACAAAATAAGGAGAGAGATATCCCCGATCGAACTGCATTCCCTCTACCGTTTCCAGATAGGTTTCCATGCTCTTGGCCTCTTCGACCGTGATAACACCGTCTTTCCCGACTTTTTCGAAAGCTGCGGCAATGCGGCTGCCAATCTCTTCATCACCGTTCGAAGAAACCGTTGCCACCTGCTTGATGCTTTCAGGATTGTCCTGAACATTTTTGCTGATCTTGTGAAGATCTTCGACAATCTTCTTGACTGCATTGTCGATACCCCTCTTCAGCTCCATCGGGTTGGCGCCGGCCGTTACGTTTTTCAGGCCGCTGGTGATAATCGCCTGGGCCAGTACTGTCGCCGTTGTGGTTCCATCTCCGGCATTATCAGCTGTTCTGGAGGCCACTTCGCGTACCATCTGAGCTCCCATATTCTCGACCTTGTCGGAGAGTTCAATCTCCTTGGCCACGGTTACACCATCTTTGGTGACCGTTGGTGCCCCAAACGATTTCTCAATAACAACATTCCGGCCACGCGGACCCAAGGTTACCTTTACCGCATTAGCCAATTTATCCACACCGCGCTTTAGCGCGTCACGGGCTTCAGAATCGTAATGAACTAGTTTCGCAGACATATGCTTTGTTGATTTTTATTCAGGTTAAACTGATAGAACTCTACTTGTTTTGTCGTCAAAGAAAACCTCAGGAAACAATTCCCAGGATATCCGACTCGCGCATGATCAAATAGTCTTCTCCATCCAGCGTGATTTCGGTTCCGGAGTACTTTCCATATAGAATGTGATCTCCCTTTTTTACGGACATCTCCACCTTGGTTCCGTTTTCCACTTTACCCGGCCCGGCTGCGACAACGGTTCCCCGCTGTGGTTTCTCTTTTGCCGTATCCGGGATAATGATCCCCGAACTTGTTTTCTCTTCAGCATCGTCCGGACGAACCAGGACACGATCACTCAAAGGTTTAATACTAGCCATAAATGACTCCTTCAATCGTTTAGGTTAATTGTTATCTCTGTTAAAAAAACGTTGTAAAATTGATCGCCTACCCTTCCATGCGACTTTCACCGACTTACCTACAACACCTGCAACTTCCATACCAAACTTGAAATTGCGATAAAACAATCTGATTTGGTATCCGTATCCGCCAATTTTGAGCCTGTTTCTGACTGATTTCTGGAAATCGGGTCGAATTTTCAGACAAGGGTGCCATCTTGTTCCAGACGTGCTGTCAACTTTTCATACATTTCCGGCGGCCAGTGCTCTGCCCGTTTGTCATAATCGAATAACGGATCCTCCGGAAGGGGGGCAAGTCGTTTCAAAGAGTTGCTCAATTTTTTTCGTCTCTGCTGAAAAGCCGTACGCACTACTTTCTTCAACCCTTCATCCGAGCAGGTCAGTCCGGGTTTGTCAAACCTGAGCTGCAAGACGGCACTCGTCACGTTCGGTGGAGGATAAAAAGCTCTCGATGAAACTTCGAACAAAATCTCCGGTGTACCCATCAACTGGGTTTGAACACTCAGAATCCCGTATTCCTTATTGGCCGGGGGCGCTACAATGCGACGAGCGACCTCTTCCTGCATCATTAGTGTCGCACCCCCGACCCGTCTCCGATGCTCCAGAATGGCAAACAGAATCTGACTGGTAATGAAGTAAGGAAGGTTCCCCACGATATAAACTGACTCCTCGTCTGTAAACAGATCGTCCCAGGAGAGCTTCAGTATATCGGCATGGATCACCTCCAGATCGGGATGGGTCTCCCGCAACAGATCCACAGCACGTGAATCGATCTCGACTGCAGACAGTCGAGGAAAACGCTTCACCAGCCGAGATGTCAATGTTCCAGTTCCGGGCCCGATTTCGATAACTTTTGTTTCAGGTGAAACCGAAATAGATGCAACAATATCCGCGATCACACGGGGATCATGAAGAAAGTGCTGACCGAGACTTTTTTTGGGGCGAATCCGGTTCATTTTCATCGTTATGCAGCCGATAGTTCCGTTTCGCTCAACTTATCGAATCTTTCTAACGGAACCTACTCTCATCAATGAGTTGTCCTACGGCTCTGGAAGCTGAAACCAGAAATAAGTACGTTAAAGAGTGGCCGACAGATCCACCGACCCGGCCGGATTCCACTCCTATACCAATCTTTTTCGATCCGCCCTATGAGCATTCAGTCGATAGATACCGAAAAAATCAGTATTCGCGCACTCGCCAGACGAACCGAAGCCTCTCCGGCTGCCACTTCTCTGAAGATTGGCCTACCGCGAGAGACCTCTCCGGACGAACGGCGCCTCTCTCTGACACCCGGAGGCGTCTCACTACTATGCGCCAACGAACACGAAGTGCTGATCGAAGAGGGCGCAGGTGACGATGCGGGATTTACAGATCAGGAGTATGCAGAAGCGGGAGCGGAGATCGTCTACAGTCCGGAAAAACTCTACAGACAATCTCATATCCTGTTAAAGATTTCACCGCCAACTCTGGACGAGGTGACCTGGATGCACAGTAATCAGGCTCTGATTTCGGCACTTCACCTTGGACACATGAACAAGGCACTCCTTCAGGAACTGATCGAAAAAGGGATCCATGCCGTCGGCTACGAATTTATTCGCGGTGAAGATGCCGAATTTCCGATCGTTCGAATGATGCACGAAATCACGGGGTCCATGGCCATACAGATTGCAGCACATTATCTGGAAAACAGACAGGAGGGGCTGGGCATCATGCTCGGAGGAATATCCGGGATACCGCCGGCAACAGTCGTTATTCTCGGTGCCGGAATTATCGGCGAGTACGCTGCCCGAACCGCACTTGGTTATGGTGCTCAGGTTTTTGTCATGGATAACGACCTGACTCAGCTCCGGCGTCTTGAAAATGCACTGGACCGTCGAATCATTACCGCAACGGCCAATCAGCCGTTTCTGACCTCGGCACTTTCGTTTGCCGATGTTCTGATCGGTGCAGCCCTGATCGAAGGCGAACGTGCACCCTGCTGGGTCACGGACACCATGGTAGCTACCATGAAGCAGGGAAGTGTGGTAGTAGATGCTGTAGTCGATCAGGGAGGTTGCATCGATACCAGCCGCGCTACCAGCCATTCAGATCCCGTCTTCAGTAAGCACGGGGTCATTCACTACTGTGTTCCCAACATCCCAGCCAGTGTCGCCCGGACTGCAACCTTTGCCCTGAACAATGTTCTCACCCCTTACCTGTTGTCGATTGGCGAGGCAGGCGGATTTGGGCCGGCTCTCTGGAAGAATATCGCCCTGAGAAATGGCACCTATATCTACAAACGGCACCTGACAAAGCAATCGCTTGCCGAACGATTTCAACTGGATTACAGAGATATCGAAATGCTGATCGCATCCCGAATCTGATGCACAGAACCAGAGATGCGATGCTTCCGACGGTAAAACCGTCGAAAACATGGCAACTTATCTCGGATCAGGCACTCTGTCCATTCTTGATGTCTTCAACAATGGATGGGTCAAGCAGCGTGGATGTATCACCCAAATTATCCAGGTCTTTGGATGCGATCTTTCTCAAAACCCGTCGCATAATTTTGCCGGAACGGGTCTTCGGTAACCCGGGAACAACCTGAATTTTGTCAGGCTTCGCAATAGGGCCGATGATATCGGTAATAATATCGTGAATCTCCTTCTTGAATGCTTTCAGATCTTTGGGATTATTCTCACAGATCATGAATGCATAGATACCTTGTCCCTTGACGTCATGAGGATATCCGACAATAGCCGACTCAATGACATTCTCATGTTCGTCGATCGCATTCTCAATCTCGGCTGTACCCAGACGGTGGCCCGAGACGTTCAGAACGTCATCGACACGTCCTGTAATACGATAAAAACCGTTTTCATCCCTTCGACAGCCGTCTCCGGTAAAATAGTACCCTTTGTAGGTACTCATATAGGTCTGGAGGTACCGCTCATGGTCTCCCCAGATTGTCCGGGCAATGGCCGGCCAGGGGTACTTGATGGAGAGATTACCGGAAACTCCGTTCCCTTCGAGCTCTTCACCGTTTTCGTCCATCAATACAGGTTCAACACCCGGCAGAGGGAGAGTTGCAAAACCGGGCTTCTCCGGTGTCACACCAGCCAGTGCGGAAATCATGATGCCGCCGGTTTCGGTCTGCCACCATGTATCCACAATCGGACAACGTTCCCGCCCGATATGGGTGTGGTACCAGTGCCACGCCTCTTCGTTGATGGGCTCTCCCACGGATCCAAGTACCTTCAAAGAACTGAGATCATACTTTTTCACATAATCCAGATCGGACTTCATCAACGCCCGGATGGCCGTCGGAGCTGTGTAGAAATGGGTAACCTTGTACTTTTCGACAACTTCCCAGAAACGACCCGCATCAGGATAAGTTGGAGTCCCTTCAAAAATAATTCCAGTCGCACCATTAAAAAGAGGCCCATATATAATATAGGAATGCCCGGTGATCCAGCCGGCATCGGCCGTACACCAATAGACGTCGTCCTCAGCGACCTGAAACACATTACGGAATGAGTAGCTGGTATAGACCATGTATCCGCCACACGTATGAAGCACACCTTTTGGTTTCCCGGTCGATCCGGAAGTGTAGAGGATGAATAACGGATCCTCAGCATTCATTTCGACCGCTTCGTGACGCTTGGAAGCATTGCGAATAAGTAAATGCCACCACTCATCTCGTCCTTCTACCCACTTAACGTCCCGATTGGTTCGCTGACACACAATTACACTTTTTACCTGCGGGCACGACTCCAGCGCTTCATCAGAAATATCTTTGAGAGGCACATGCTTGTCCCCACGGCGCAACCCGTCATTGGTAATGAGCATCTTTGCATCACAGTCCTGAATTCGTTCGGCTAATGCTTTGGCACTAAACCCGGCAAATACGATTGAGTGAACGGCTCCAATCCGGGCACAGGCAAGAGCAGCAATTACCAACTCGGGTGTCATGGCCATGTATATACAGACCCGATCCCCCTTTTCAACTCCTTTGCTCTGGAGAACATTGGCAAACCGGCACACATCCTCATGCAGCTGTCTATACGTTATGGTTCGACGAAAACTGTCTGGGTGATTGGGCTCAAAGATGAATGCCGTCTTGTTTCCGATCGCATTCAGATGGCGATCCAGCGCATTCTCCGTCACGTTCAGCTTGCCGCCCTCAAACCATTTGATGTCGCCCTTTTCGAAGCTGCCGCTGTGCACTTCCTTCCAGCGTTTGCGCCAGTAGAAGGTTCCCGCTTCATGCTCCCAAAATGCATTACGGTCTTCCTGACTCTCCTTGTAAACCTTCTTGTACTCATCAAATGATTTGATATTCAACCACATAATAGTAGAATCTGATTAGTTTAACATTTACACGATTTCATCATGGAATATAGCGAATAAATCAAACTGGTACATGTTCTCCTTTTTCCGATCGACTTTCAAGATTCCGACAGTTCTGCCGGGCTCGTATTTAATCACCTGATTCGGGAATAGAGAACCGAATCGGCAAAGTATCCTGTTGACTCCGAACCTGCAACAGTACTGCCCGGCCGACACCCGAAGCCCGGCTGATCTGTATCCCGAAGCACAGCTAACGGTTCAGTTTTCGCATACAGCATTCATGCAGACGAGAAACCAGCCGTGATTTTTTGGTGCGCACATTGGCACTCGAGAGGTCAAAACGGGAACTCGCCTGTCGGGTAGTTGTATCCGGCCTGTTTATGAAATGAAGTATAAATGTTCTGGACGATTCGTCCAGCTCCCTCAGGCAGGACGCGAGAGCTTCCTGCCGCTCCTGATCGAGCAGATTCCGAACCTGTTCGGCCGGTTCTGCCATCTCGTCTCCGATTTCGTCATCGTATTGAAACCGTTTTTCATACTTCTGGTGGTGGAGATACTCGTGACGACAGGAGGTCAACAGATAACTGAAAATATACTTTTTGTCCCGAATATTCTCTTGCATAATCTTCTCAACGACACTCAGAAGTGCCCGCTGAACACACTCTTTCGACTCTTCGGCTGTGGCACCCATCACCACCCTGAGATATTCGTTCAATCTCGGTATAAGCTCGGCAAGAAGTCGGTCAGCTGTTCTCTGATCCCCTCGAAGAAGGGCCTCAACCAGCTCTGAATAATCAACTCGTGACACACATCACCTTCTATTTGCGGATTGCAAACTATGATTGTGACAACCGCCCCTGTTATTGTCCTTCAACAACAATTTATGAGATTCACAAGAGATTCCGGTGAACGATTTGACAGGATCCCATATACCCATGCACAGTAGATAATACCATTTTTCGCACAACTAATAGAACTATTTCGTGATTCCATTCACCCAGAACTTCATAAAGGCCCGATTTCGGGCCTGTTTCATCCACTCTGGAAGTGGTATAATTAAAATATTTTAATATTTATAAATAATGTAACAATAGTGAGATGCTATGCTCTTGTTCATTAGATTATGACAACCTTTATAAATCGTAAACTTACAAATGGATACTATCATGAACTATATAAATAACATTAAACAACTTCTGATCAATAATTTCTATATCATATTGGTTGTCGCCCTGCTGGGAGGATGTGCCTCTGTAACGGATGCCAATCCGGAATTTCAACAGGGAGAGCAAAATATAACGGAAAACGGAACTGATGGCGATCCAATCTGGTATCCTACCAACAGAGATCAGATGGATCCGATTATCGACAGTCCGGACGATCCGCAGGGTAACTGATTCATCGGGGCCCAGGCCCATTCTTCACTTTTACTGATTCCGGCAGGCTGTCACAGCACCAATTCGGTTTCTGTGTGCTTGCCGGAATCTTTTTTTACCTTGGCTACGTTTTTATACTCTCAATTCGGCGGACACACCTGCGAACATGACGACTCTCTTCGCACTCCTTCTTTTGTTTCAGTCCATCCCATCGCCGGAGAGCCTTCTTGAGCAGCAAATCGATACCTACCTGGACCTCGTGGAACAGAACGAAAATCGTTCCGAAGCACTCTGGTCTCTGATCCAGATTTACCGTGAGAACGAAACCTACCGCGAGCAACTGGTCGACAGGATTGAAGAGAGAAACATCCGCTGGATCGATCCGCTTCTCGAAACAGAGAATCAGAAAGAGGCGTTGCATAATATTGCCCTCCATTTCGGGGACGAATACCTGCTGCTCTACCTGCAACTCCAGATCTACCCTCCGGAAGAGCGGGAATCGTACGTGAACGACTTTTACCGGCACCACAGTGATGGTGAACTGGTGGAAGTGAACCGAATTCTGGCCAGAACGGGAACCCTGCCGGCCAACTCATTAATACGAGAAAACTGGGATTTTTCGACGTTTCTCCTTCTTTTCTATTCGAACCGAAACAATCTGTTCGACCACGAAATGTACAGCAGAATGGCCGAACAACTGACTGAAATTCACAACTCCACCCTGCCGGACAATCGGTTCGACCGGGAATTCTTTTTCGCCTCTCTTTTTCGAACTCACTACCGTCTGGAGCAATTCAACCGGGTCACCTCCTATTACGAGCAGCTCCGTGCCATGACCAGGCTACCCGTCACGTCGACACTTCGAAATCTCTACATGGCACTCGACTACTCACTCTACCGGGCAGGACATATCGACAGGAGCCTGGAGATTCAACAGCTCCACACCATTCCCATCACTGAATATCTGGGACAACCGGAGATATTGAATCAGATTCTTTCTACACACGGCGGGTATCTCTACACTATCGGACGGTTCGGTGAAGCTCGCCAGGCTTTTGAGCGGGCCCTTCAGGATAGCAGCCGAAACTCCGCAAACATCCAGACGCAGCTTCTCAACAATCTCGGCCTGGTCTATTTTAAAATGGGAAATGTGGACAGGTACATTGAAACTCAGATGCGCGCGCTGGACTTTGCACGGGAGCAAGAGAACTACTCTCATCAACTGAGTATCTACCGAAATCTCCACATCTACTATCGGAAAAACCAGAACAGAGAGCTGGCGGAAGAGTACATCTATCAGGCCCGCAGTATTGCTGAAGAGAGTGGAAACCAGGAAGAGCTGACTTCGATTATCATCTCCATGGCGGTCTACTACAAAACATTCCTGAACGATACCAAACGAGCCTTCGACCTGCTGCGGGAGGCCGAAGAGCTGGCGGCCGACTCCGGCAACTATCTGATGGATGCCCGGATTATGACTGAAAAAGCTGATCTGCTGAACCAGAACGGAGATTATGAAGAGAGCAAAGAAATTTATGGAACGGTACAGCAACTTGGTGCAGAAAACGGTAACAACCGAATGTATCTCAGCGCTCTGGTCGATCTGGCCGGCGTGGAACTCCGGCTGGACAATCTGTCCAAAGTGGAAGCCCTGATTCGCGAACTGAATGCACATGATATTACGGTCATTGACTTCCCTGAGTTGGTAAACGCCCGACGAATCGAAGCAGATATCGCGTTACGCCGTGGGCGGCCAGGCCGTGCCGAGGAACTACTTTCCAGAGTCATCACCCAGGTACTTGAACGGGCACGCTCAACAACCGACATCGAATCCGGTTACTGGAGTATTGAACCTGCCTACCTGCAGGTTTTTCAACTTTACAGCAACCTGTTCCTGGAGAAAGGAGATCTGTACGGGCTGGCCAACCTGCTGGATCAGTTCAAATCGATCAACGATGCAGCGCTGATCGATAACCCGGTGATTCAGGGAAGCAAACTCACCGAAGAGGAACTTGCGGAAAACCGACGGCTTACCCTCCAACTGGATCAGCTACGAAAGAGGTATCTTGTTACCGAAGGGGATGAACGGCTGAGCCTGCAAAACGAAATAGCATCCCTGACAGCCCGGCGAAATCAACTGAATCGTTCGACCAGTCATGAACTTTTCCGGCCGATTGCGTTGGGGAAAATTCAGGCCGGGCTCCGCGGAGACGAGATGATCCTCCATATGACCAAAATTCTGGACCGGTTATATGTACTGAAGATTGACCGCATGCAAATTGTCCGGACAATTCATCCGATTTCCAAATCTGACGAAAAACGATTCGAACAGGCCATTCAGGGGCTATCCAACGGGCGGCCCAACCTCGCTGAGCTTCACGAAATTTACTCCTGGCTTCAACTGGACGACATCCCCTCATCTGTCCGTTCGCTGATCGTTATTCCGGACAGCTATCTCTATCAGATTCCGCTGGATGTGCTCCCAGTCTCCACACCTGATTCCCCCGTCAGTTATGGGGCCACCTCCTATATGGTCGAATCATTCGACATTCGGTACCTGAATACGCTTCATGATTTAACCCGAACCTATCCCGATCCCTCATACGATTACACCTTTACCGGGATCGGGCTCTCCGACTTTGGCCACACCGGGAATGAACGGTTGCTCCCACTGCCGGGTGCGGTTGAAGAAGTCAAGAAAATCGCCAGCCAGTTCAGCCACAAAGGTGCTGTACAGACACTGGTTGAAGAACAGGGAACCACGACCCGGTTTCGAGAGAGCTCTGCCAACTCCAGAATCCTGCACCTTGCATCTCACAGCCGAATTTCAGAGAGCGACCCTCTCTTTTCACAAATCTGGCTGGCACCGGAAACTACCGGAGAGAGTGAACAGCAAAATGGACTTCTGTATGCCTGGCAGCTTTTCAACTTTGACCTGAAAAATGAACTTCTGATGCTGAACTCTTGTGACTCGGGATCGGGTGAGGTCTTCCAGGGCGGCGGCATAATGGGATTCAGCCGCGCTCTTCGTTATGCCGGTGCCCGAAGTCTGATTCTCAACTCCTGGGCGGTAAGCGACCATCAGGCAGCAGATTTCGCCATCTCATTCTATCAACACCTGGATGACGGAAAGACAAAATCTGAAGCGCTAAAAGCGGCTAAAACAGAGATGATCCGAAATGGTAATGCCAATCCTCACTTCTGGGGTGCGTATATCCTGAATGGGGAGAACCGGCCTCTATACAGACAAACCAGCCCTCTGGCAGCCCTTCTGGTTGTTCTGTTCTCTTTCGGACTTTTTCTCTTTCTGGAGAGTAAAAGTTATAGATGCCAGTCAGGCAGGAAGTGACTCCAGATATCGTTCTGCTACACGTCTGTACGCACCGTTCAATTCATAGGTTTGGCGAAACGCCTGCTTCGCTTCCTGAATTCTGTTCATCTGAAAATAGGCATTACCGAGATACCAGTAGGCTTGTTCTTCAAGCAGAAGATCATTCAAGCCCATACCAATAATCTGTTCAAAGCGTGAGGCCGCTTCATTGTACTGTGCCATATTGTACAGAATCGATCCGGCACTCAGGTACAACTCCGCACGGTCAATCGGATTTTGAACCCGCTCCAGCGTACTGTCCAGTAATTGAATCGCCTGATTTGGCTCTCCCCTGTTGGCCAGAATAATTGCTTCGCGAATGGCGCTCTCCCGATCCGAAAAATCGGGCTGATCATCGGACGAACGGTAGTAGTCCAGCTCAATTCGTTCCAGTGGCGATACCATTTCGTTTTCCGATACAGGTCGAAATAGCCCGATAGCAGCAATCAGAACCAGGGCTGCTGCCGCCGCCGTCCAGATCCAGCTTCGACTCGAACGAATAACAGCACTTCCTTCTCTCCATCCGCCTTTCGATTCCTGTTTCTCCAGCTCGGAAAGCTGCTGCAGATTAGCGACTGTTTTTAAATAGTCGATCGCATCCGGATACTGAATCAACTCACTCCAGAGTTCGTGAATCTCTTCCGGATTCAGATCCTCAGCCAAATAGCGCTCCATCATCTCCTCAAGTTCCGGAGGAAATGGTTGTTTTACATTCTGTCTCTTCATAGTTGTCCCCTCTTCTACATTCAGTTCCGCCGCCGGCCAGGGCAGCTACAGTCCCGGGCTATCCTGACAGACCAGAACCTCTGTTATCTACAAGATAGTTGCCAGGCCAAACTGTTACATCTTCATTCGTTAACTTTTTTTAACACCGACAGTACTTCTCCGTTCTATTTCAATGAGCTTGCCGGCCTCTCTGGCACTATTGCCTGAACCTCAGTAGTTTCTTTTGCTATCCATCGTTTCGAATGTTCAACCGCCATTATATCCCGACCCTTATGCGAAAACGGCTTATCTCCCTGTTTATCCCGTTTCTGCTGACCCTGACAGCTCTTCTCTCCTGCAGAGCAGAACCGAAACAGCAGTCGAACGGATCCATACCGGAAGACCCGGAACTGTCTGTCAAGATTGGCCAGATGCTCAAAATTGGATTTCGGGGACTCACGCCGGAGGAGAGTTCGCATATCATCCGTGACCTCAAAGAGTATCACCTGGGTGCCGTCGTTCTGTTCGACTACGACGTTCCAACCCGAACACCAATGAGAAACATCGATAATCCGGCTCAATTGAAACGACTGGTCGACGCACTCCGTCGTCATGCATCGATCCCGCTACTCGTAGCTATAGACCAGGAAGGTGGCAGAGTTGCCCGGTTAAAAGAGAGGCACGGGTTCCCTCCTACACGTTCCGCCCAAACACTCGGCAATATCAATAATCGGGATACAACCAGGTATTATGCAGACATAACAGCCGAAATCCTGCAACAGGCCGGGATCGATGTAAATCTTGCCCCTGTGATAGATCTGAACCTTAACCCGGAGAATCCGGTTATCGGTGACATTGAGCGAAGTTTTTCCGACCGTCCGAAACAGGTCGTCTCCCATGCGAGAGTATTTGTAGAAGCACATCGAAACCGAGGTATCCTGACAACACTCAAGCATTTTCCCGGCCACGGAAGTTCCCAAGATGATTCCCATCTCAGGATGGTGGATGTGACAGAAGTATGGCATCCGGATGAACTGATCCCCTATCGCAAGCTGATCCGGAGTGGACACGCAGACATGATTATGACCGCCCACATCTTTAACCGTTCCTGGGACTCCGCCTGGCCGGCCACTCTCTCTCCACAGGTTATCACTGGTATGCTTCGCAACGAACTTGGATTCGACGGTGTTGTCATTTCGGACGACATGCAGATGGATGCCATTCGCGCCTATTTTGGTCTGGAAACTGCCATTGAGCAAGCACTTCTTGCCGGAATCGATATTCTCAGTTTTGCAAACAATTCCGAGTACAATTCCGATATTGTTCCCGAAGCTCACAGAATCATCCGAAAACTGATTCGGGATGGCCGCATCACGGAGGAACGGATTGATGACTCCTGGCAGAGAATTCGAACGTTAAAACTGGAACACCTCTGAGCCAACCCTTGTTTACGGTACAAGACTTTTTCAAACAAACTCGATTCTACGGTGTCTATACTACTGGTTGCGACCAACCGCGATATGGTTCCTCACAGGGACAAACTTCTTGAACTGGATCCCAATCTGGATGTAGAAATCTGGCCGGATGTAAAGGACAGGGACCGAATCACGTTCATTGTTGCATGGAGCCAACCAGCCAATCTTCTCGGCCAGTTCCCGAATTTGAAAGTGGTCGCTTCCATGGGCGCCGGAGTCGAACATCTGATGGAGGACGACTCCATCCCGGACGATGTCAAAATCACACGGCTCGTCTCTTCCCACATTCAAGTTCAGATCGTGGATTTCATTGAATCTTGCTGTTACCAGTTTATCCGCCGAATTACAGACTATGTCGAACAACAGCGCAGAGCAGAGTGGAAGGTTCTCCCTCATTCACTGAAAGAGGAGAGAAACGTTGGAATACTCGGACTGGGACACCTTGGTGCTGCCACGGCAGAAAAACTGGCAGCCAAC
>JBBDRX010000085.1:0-7347 GCA_040905245.1 Balneolaceae bacterium
TGATTACGACGATTGTTGATGTTACCGGTCTTATAATCTACTTTAGCATCGCTGCCGTGATTCTCCAGTCTGTTGTCTGAGTGTCCGGATTTAATTGCAAAGCGGCACTGTGAACGGTGTCCTCCATGAACTAATGAAGAAAAAGTTGACAGATGAACGTCTACCTGAATCTTGTTCAAAATGTACTGGAAAACGGATTCCGAAAAGAGAATCGAACAGGCACAGATACTCTCTCCTGTTTTGCAGAGAGTTACCGAGTCGATCTTCAGGAAGGATTCCCTCTATTGACAACCAAGAAAGTCTTTTTCCGATCAGTGATTCTGGAACTGCTCTGGTATTTGAGAGGCGAAGACCATGTCAAATGGCTCCGGGACGAAAAGGATTGTCACATATGGGATGCCTGGGCAGACGAGAGCGGGTATGTTGGCCCTATTTATCCTGTTTTGTGGAGACGCTTCCCCTCACTGGAAAACAAAGAGGGAAAGGCGTGGACACCAGGTGGAGCAGAAGGCTCCGAAGGCTGGAGACTTCGTGAGTTCGATCAGGTACAACGGGCTGTAGACATGCTCAAAACACATCCGAACAGTCGCCGTATTGTTGTCAGTACCTGGCATCCTGGCCTGTTGGACGAAATGGCCCTCCCTCCATGTCACCTTATGTATATTTTCAACGTTTCGGATGGACGGCTGAACTGTCACTTGACCCAACGGTCCGGAGATATCGCACTCGGCATTCCCTTTAATCTGGCTTGTTATGCGGCATTGACCATGGCTATTGCCCAGGAAGTCGGGCTGGAACCGGGAGTGTTTGCTCATACCATTGTCGATGCCCATATCTATGTAAATCATATTGAGGGGCTGAAGGAGCAGCTAAAACGAACTCCGAAAAAGTTGCCTGTCCTAGAAATCGCCAAAAAACCACTGGATTCGCTTGAACTTGAAGACTTTCGCCTGAAGGGGTACGATCCTCATTCCTCGATTCGGTTCGAGGTTGCGGTATGAGACTGATACTGATTGCCGCTCACGATCCGGATCTGGTGATCGGCCGGAATGGAGAGATGCCCTGGCACTATCCGGAGGACTTTAAGCACTTTAAAAGAGAAACGATGGGACATCCCGTTCTGATGGGGCGGGGTGTTTTTGAAGAGATCGGGGAAGAACCTCTCCCCGGCCGGCGAAATGTTGTACTGACCCGATCTCGATCCTATTCCGGGAAAAAAGTCGAAGTATTTTCTGAAATCGGGGAGGCTCTGGAGGCACTTGCCGAAGAGCCGGTTGTCTATGTGATCGGAGGCGGGGAGATCTATCGCGAACTGATTGGAAGGGCCGACGAGATGGTGATCACCGAGATAAAAAAAAGTTATGACGGGGATGTCTATTTCCCGGAGTACCGGGACCGGATTGGCCGGGAGTGGAAAGAGGTGGATCGCAAAGATGCTGAAGAGCTGGCGTTTGTTTGGTACGAACGGATCCCGGATCCCGGAAAATAACGACTTGTCATCTATCAGGAGAACGGATCAATCTCCTTGAGGTGTACGATATAGGGTTTTACCACAGGCTCTGTCAGAGCGAAAATATTCCTGGTATCAGCCGCTTTGGAAAATTCGACAGCTCGTTCATCGTCATCCAGAATCCAGATCCCTTCATTTTCGTATTTGTAGGCCGAACTGTAGCTCTCATCGGCGCTGAAGTAGAATGAGGCAGAGACTTCATCGTTCGGAAGTTTCAACCGTTTCAACTCTTCCTGTGTTTTTGCTGTCATGTCCCGAATCCGTTTTTTTCCGGGTTTCCGGTTCAAAAAGGTGGTTCTGAAAAGTGACCGGTTCAAAAAACGGCTGCACAGGTCGGAGAGAATCGGGTCGTCCGCGTGAACCCAGTATTTGATACTCAGATAGATGTCATGGTCGTCCAGCAGCGTATACATTTCGATCATCGAAGTTGGAATCGATTTTTTCGCCGAAAGCCTGTTTTCCAGAAAGTATCGAAGTGCAATGGATGGCTGGTGCAGTTTTTCTCCCTGTTGGATCAACCAGCTGACACGTTCAAAAATCTTTTTGAGAAGCATGTCTGCGGAGAGTACAGTTTTGTGGAGGTAGACCTGCATATACATGAGCCGTCGGGAGAGGATATAGTTTTCAACTGCATAGATCCCTTTTTTTTCAATGACCACATTGCCCTTCAATACACGCATGGTCTTCAGAATCCGGTTGATTCCGACTGCACCCTCGGAGACCCCCGTAAAAAAGCTGTCCCGTTTGAGGTAGTCGAGCCGGTCGATATCCAGCTGTGAGGAGATGAGCTGGTGCAGAAATTTTTTAGGGTACTGGTCTGTGAATATATCGACCGCCGTATCCAGGGCTCCGTCAAACTGACGATTGAGCTCCTTCATGATGGCCAGGCTCATTATTTCGTGATTGAAATCCTCAATCAGCGTATGTTCAAGAGTATGAGAAAGAGGGCCGTGTCCGACATCGTGGAGAAGAATGGCGATCAGTGTTCCTTCCACTTCTGCATCTCCGATCGTCGTGTTCTTCTCCCGGAGTATCTTTAAAACACGCTGTCCGAGTTCAAGTGCACCGATGGCATGTGAAAACCGGGAGTGCTCCGCCGCCGGAAAAACCAGATACCCAAGTCCCAGCTGGCGAATTCGTCGAAGCCGCTGAACATATGGATGGTCCACCAGTCGCAGGATTATTCCTTTCGGTATGGTGATAAACCCGTGAACCGGGTCGTTGAATATTTTGTACTGTTTGCTCTTGTCCATGCTGTAATGGTTCCGATTTCCCACGCCGTCTGCTGTCCGGGGCGAACAGGTTCATCCCGAAATTGTCTAAAAACACTGCCGGTTATTCTTCAGGTAGATCCACAAGCGCCTGTGTCTCCCAGGCTCTGTTTTATTTTAGTCTCGTATGGGACCAAACCGATACCCGGGCCTAAGATGATACAGGTCAAATATACAAAATTTGTGTCGGAGAGCTGTCCCCAAACCACCTGGAGTTGGACTCTGTTTGACGGACCCATCCCGCACAGAAGATTCTGATGGTTCGCTTTCCTATATTTGCCACTGTAATTTCTCAACGTTAAAAGAAAGTACTCTTCATGTTTGATTCTGAATCGACTTCGTTTTTGGAAAAACTTCTGGCTACTCCCAGTCCTACAGGGTATGAACATCGGGGACAGCGGCTCTGGATCGACTATCTCCGGCCTTCCGCGGACCGGGTCGAGACCGATTCGTACGGATCGGCTGTTGCCCGTCTTGAGACCTCTGCAGATGTCATGACCGTGATGTTGGAAGCGCACTGCGACGAGATCGGAATGGTTGTCCAGCATATTTCCGATGACGGGTTTGTCTATCTGAACAGGCTGGGAGGAAGTGATTCCACTATCGCGAGGGCAAGACGGGTTCTCATTCACTCCGACCGGGGTGTGGTTAAAGGGGTAACGGGGCATACGGCTATCCATCTTCAGGAGAAGAAGAACGGTGGCGGGAAAGAGCCTGCCTGGAAAGAGATCTATGTGGATATCGGTGCGATGGATCGCGAATCGGCACTGAAGCGCGTTCAGGTTGGTGATCCGGTGACGTACGCGGAAGAGAGTGAAATGTTGACAGATGAGGTCGTTTCCGGACGTGCTCTGGACAACCGGATTGGCGGTTTTGTGATTGCGGAAGTGTTCCGGAGGCTTCAAAAGAGCCGATCTTCGTTGAAGGTGAATGTTCTTGCATTGAACTCGATTCAGGAGGAGGTCGGTGGATTCGGTGCCCGGATGATGGCATTTCGTCACCATCCGGATGTTGCTCTTGTAACGGATGTCACTCACGCAACAGATATTCCCGGAATCGATCATCGGGAGTTCGGGCAGGTAAAACTGGGGCAGGGGCCGACGGTTCAACACGGAGGAGCCAACCATCCGGCGGTGGTAAAGCGTATTGAGGAGGTCGCAGCCGATAAGAAGATTGCGATACAGCATGAGGCGACCAGCGTTCGAACCGGTACGGATACCGACAGTATTTTTTACCAGAAAACCGGTATTCCGAGTGCTTTGATTTCACTTCCCCTTCGATATATGCACTCTCCGGTCGAGGTTGCGTCCAAAACGGATGTGGAGAAACTGATCGACCTGATGAGTGAGGCAGTGCTGGCCATGGGCCCGAGCGAGTCTTTTGATGTACTGGAGGGTTGAACCGGAACGAATGGAGCTGGGATTCGGATCTGTCTCATGATCCTGTTTTTAATGGGCTGAACCGGTACGTTGGGGGTATGGAGCGGGCTATTGAATCCTGACAGTATGTTGAATCAGGTCAGGCCTGCTTGAATCCGTTCGGATTGCGCACCTGCCAATTCCAGCTGTCCCGGCACATCTCTTCAAGATTTCGTTTTGCTTCCCAGTGAAGGATTTTTTCCGCTTTTCCGGGATCCGCCCAGACTGCGGGAACATCTCCGGGCCTTCTGTCGGTGATTCTCCAGGGAATATTCTTTCCGGTTACCGATTCGAACGTGTGAATGAGTTCCAGTACGGAATAGCCGTGTCCCGTCCCAAGATTATAGATACCGGTTGCAGTGGACTCCCGGTGATGCTCCCACGCCTTCAGGTGACCGTCTGCAAGATCCATTACATGGATGTAGTCCCGTATCGCCGTTCCATCCGGGGTGGGATAGTCCCCTCCGTAAATGTCGACGCATTTCTGTTTTCCGATGGCAACCTGTGTAAGCCACGGCATCAGATTTCCCGATCTTCCTGCAGGATCTTCGCCAATCTCGCCGTCTGGATGGGCCCCAATCGGGTTAAAGTATCGCAGCAAAATCAGGCTCCATTCGGGGTCGGCCGTCTGCAAGTCCTGCAGAATCTGCTCGATCATGTATTTGGTTCTTCCATATGGGCTTGTTACCTGTCCGGTGGGTGAGTCTTCGGTTACAGGGACCTCTTCCGGATCTCCGTATACGGTACAGGAAGAGCTGAAAAGGATTCGCTTGACTTGATACTCGTTCATGACTCGGATCAGGTTCAGTGATCCGGATACGTTATTATCATAGTATCGGAGAGGTTCGTCCATCGACTCGCCGACGGACTTGAGTCCGGCAAAGTGGATCACCCCGTCAATGGAGTGATTCTGAAAGAGGGATTGCAGAGCTTCGTGATCCCGAAGGTCCAGAATATGGAGGGGGCAGGAACGTCCGGCCATCCGGCTCACTCGCTTCAGAGATTCCGGGTGACTGTTGGTCAGATTGTCAAGCGCGATCAGGTCGTATCCAGCCTTCAGAAATGCCAGTGTGGTGTGGCTGCCGATGTAACCGGTTGCGCCTGTTATAAGGATACTCATGGTCGAAAAACTCCGGGAATCAGGACTGAGTGGCACGAATAATTTCGTCGAACTCTTCTACGATTTGACTGCAGAGCTGTTCGACCTGGTTCACCGTTTGATGAATTTCTGTCTTTGGAGCATTCTCTGTGAGAAGTGTCTTACCTTCCTCATAGAGCTCTACAATTTGGTCCGCCTCAAGCATTTGGGCCACCGGCTTGATCTTGTGGCCAGCCCTTTTCAAATTCTCCAGATCATTTGCCTTCATGTATTTACTGAATGCAGTTGAGAATTCACTGAAAGATTCGATGGAGGCTTCAGAAAACTCCAGAATGAAGTCGTCCTGGTCCATCAGGAGTTCGCGAATTTTGTCGATCTTGATTATCATGGGCTGTCAATTTTCCACTGAAAACCTTCCGGGTCTGCCGGTGTTGTAACGCCGTGAGGTGTCGGCTGGCCTTCGTTGTTTACATGAACAAATACGATTTTGTCGATTCGAATGATCACCTTGTGGCTGAATTTATGGCGTACTTCACACCGAATGGTAATAGAGGTCCGGCCGATCGAGACCGTCTCCATACCAATTTCGATAATGTCACCCAGTTTTGCAGTGTTGACAAAATCGATCTCGGACATGTACTTGGTTACGACACTTCTCTTTTCCAGCTGACAGCTGACATAGATGGCAGCTTCTTCGTCAATCCAGGCGAGAACGCTTCCTCCAAAGAGCGTGCCGAAGGGGTTCATGTCTTCAGGTTTCACCAGTTTTCGGCTGTAGTATCTCATCGATTCTCTCTCGTGTTGATGTGTGGCAGAATTTGGTTCCTGTTACGGTCCGGGATGGAGGGAACATCAGAATGGTAAAGATAATGATTTTATGTGATTCTAATAGTAAAAGCCGGGGTGACATGAACTGTCACTCCGGTACTCTATATTCGGGTAAACGTTGAACAGATATCCATGTATCACCTGATTGCTTCGTCGTCTTTGAGAACACTGTCCGAAAGCTTCTGTCGGTCTCTGACAGAAGTGCTGCCGGAAGACCCACTGGATCCGGTTACGGTGATTGTCCCGAACCGGGACCTTTCCCGCTGGCTTTCGATGGAAATAGCCCGGCAACAGGGTGTGATGGGGAATATCCGGTATCTCCTGCCGTCGGAATGGTTCTGGCAGAGAGTACGGACGCTCTTTCCCGGACTCCCAAAAGAATTGCCATCGGATCGGGGTGCTCTGAAGTGGATCCTCTTTCGAATACTCTCGGAAGAACAGGAGCGTAAGAAGCTGCCGGCAACTCTCCGATCCTGGCTCGAGAGACAGCCAGCGAGGGAACAGGAGAGGCTGTGGGATCTGTCCGGTGTGGTTGCTTCCCTGTTCGACCAGTATCAGATTTACCGCCCGGATCTTGTGAACGACTGGAGCAGGGGTACACTGCAGGGGAGTAGGGATGAGGAGAAGTGGCAGGCGTTTCTCTGGAAGAGGATTGACGATAAATGGAAAACACTGGATGACAATTCGTTAAAGTACCACAGAGGAGAATTTTTTGATATCCTTTACCAGGATATAGTAACGAATGAACCGGCCGAAGGATCACTGATATTATTTAATCCGGGTCTGATTTCGCCACCACTGGTTCGTCTCTTTATGGAGCAGGCCCGTCACTGTCAGGTTCGGCACTACATAACCTGCAGTTTTGCCTCCGTGTTGGGGCAGGAGGGCAGTTGGCCGGAATGGGAAAACCCGATGTTGTCTTCGATGGCCGGTGAACAGGTTGCTTTGATTTCACAGCTGAAGAAGGAGGCAGCTCGTTCCAGCCAGACTATTGACTGGATATCCCTGGATCGCAACGACAGGGGCCTGCCGGGAAGTCAACCAACACTTCTCGGCAAAGTGCGACACTCCATACATACCAATCGCCCGATGCCGAAAGGGTTGGCCGACGATGGCACCATTGAAGTCCACAGCTGTCACAGCACATTGAGAGAGGTGGAGACACTCTACGACTATCTCCTGCGCCAGTTTGAGGAACTGGAGGACTTGAGGGCAGATCAG
>JBBDRX010000085.1:7447-26720 GCA_040905245.1 Balneolaceae bacterium
TCGTTGAGTCTGTCGGATCGATCTCTGCTGAGGAGATGGTTTGAAGAAGATCGGGTTGAATGGGGTCTGGATGATGAGCACCGTGGTGAGTTTGGTCAACCGGGAGGCAGCAGGCAGACCTGGGAGGCAGCACTGCGGCGAGGCTGGCTTGGGCAAATGACTGCTCCGGAGCCGGGCCAGTCACTGGATGGCGAGCTGCTCTATCCCGGAGTGAGTACTCTGGACGAAAAAAGTGTTTGGGCACGGTTTTCCCGATTTGTTCGATATGTAAAAGAGTGGACAGAAGATGTACAGAAGAGCCGTCCGCCGGATGAGTGGGTTGCGTTGTTGAGAGCCTGGGCGAAGCGGTTGTTTGGTGAGACGACCGAAACAGAAGAGGAGTGGTTGCAGATCGAGAACAGTCTTGAAACTATGGCCAATGAAGCGAACTGGAGTATGGATGGGACTCATATACCTTATTTCATGATTCGCAGTATATTGGAAGATTCTATTGATAGTTTTTCGACTGGAGTGGCTCTCTATGCAGAGGCCGCTGTTTTTCACTCCATGGTTCCGGCCCGCACTATTCCGTTTCGTGTGATTGCTCTTTTGGGGCTCACGGACGAACAGTTCCCCCGAACTCCGGATGCGCCCTCCTTTGATCTGATGCAGGCGGATCCCCGTGCGGGTGAGCGGGATCGGCGACGAGAGGACAGAAACCTGTTTCTGGAGTCTGTGATGGCGGCCGGAGAGGCGCACTATTGCAGCTACGTCGGGCGTAGTCGACACGATGATGAACCGCTTCCGCCATCGGTCATTCTGGATCAGTGGATTGACCTGGTTTCGTCCAGTTGCGGGTTGAGTCGGGAACAATGGGTTTGCCAGGAGCCTATTGGAGGCTTTTCTCCATCTCTCTACCAGCCGGACGGTCCCCGGGGATTTTCGAGTGAGTATTGCAGGATTGCAAATTCGGTAAAAAAAGGTGACGAGCCAGAGGGGCTGTCCCTTTCTGAGCCGCTTGCTGTACCGGAAGGAATCAACGAGAACCGGGTTACTGTGAGTGAGCTTGAGAAGTTTGTCAGTAATCCGATTCGTCAGGTATTACGTAAACAGTTCGGGATGCGATATTCAGAATTGCCGGATGGACAGAGAGAAGAGTTTGTTATATCGGGGCTGGAGAGGTATCTGCTTTTTGAGCGTATTTTGGGCTGGACCTTCGAGGGCTGCACAGCATCCGGAATCCATCAGGCTCTGACTACATCGGGAAGTGTACCAGAGAGCTGGCTTGCTGTCAAAATGTTTGACAAGCAGATTCGAGAGGCGGAAACGGCCAAAAATGCAGCAGAGAGTATCGGTATTGAAGCTGGAGTATCCCGTAAATTTATGTCTATCGACCTGGAAGACATATTAATAACAGGAACAGTTCTTAGTTATTCGAAGAATTGTTCTCTGGATATTTATCCGGCAAAATCGAAAGGAAAAAGGATTGCAGTCAGTTTTCTCCGACATCTTTTGCAGTGTATGGGTGCTGAAAATCATGGAGAAGAAGAAGAGCGGATGGTGCTTTTCCTGGATGGAAAAGGTGATGCGGAGTGGTATCGTCTCAATCACGTTACGGATGCAAATCATTACCTCTCTCGATTTGTCTCGGACTACCTGGAGGCATCCCGTAATTTGACGGTTATACCGGTTAATTCGGCCTGGAAATATCAGGAAAAGCGAAGTAGTCGTGAACGTCCGGAACCGGATACCGGCCTGGAAGAAGCGAATTCCTGTTGGATCGGTAATCCGTTTACAAAATCGAAAGGGGAGCGGGACGATCAGTTTGTGGAACTGATTCTGGGCCATTCAGCACCCCTTGATGTGGAATTGATAAAATGTGTGGCGGAGAGATGGTTTGAACCTGTCATTGAGGTTATGGAGAAGGTCGAATGGTAGAAAAACGTGAATTTCAGCTGTTTGAGAGTGAAATCTGTCCACGGCTTCTTCTGGAAGCGAGTGCGGGAAGTGGTAAAACCTGGATGCTTACAGGACTCTACATTCGTCTCTTGCTGGAGAAGGATGTAACGGTCGAAGAGATTCTTGTACTTACTTTTACAAAATTGGCTACCAAAGAGTTAAAGGATAGAATTCAAACTCATTTGAGGGAGTCTGTTCGGGCACTGGAGCAACAAGACGGGGAAGGGGACCCATTTTTGGAGAAGTTGATACTCCGCTATGGAGACAGTAAAAAGGCGTGCGTGGTACTCGCCAACGCTCTGCAGGATTTTGACCGCGCGGTAATCGTTACAATTCACGGGTTTTGTCAAAAGATCTTAAAAGAAGAGACGCTGCTGACCGGAAGCCCGTTTGCAATTGAGGTAGAGGAGGGTTCGGAATTGCTACAACGGGCACTGGAAGATGAGTGGAGGGTATGGCTGCATACATACGGTTCATCGGATTATGGCAGAGTTTTGTTGAATTATATCGAATCAGAGGTGAAAGATCTGGAATCAATGCGAAAATGGATGAGCCCGTTTCTGAATCAACCTGCTGCGGTAATCAGGTGCAAGACAGAGGGAGACCCGGAATCTTTTTTCAGTGAAATGGTCTCCATGTGGGAAGAGTTCCGGAAGCGATGGTCGGCCGGAAAGCAGGAAATTCTTGTTGCCATTCGGGATTCAGGTGTACACAAGGGCTACGTGACCAATCATCTGGAGTCTCGGGAGGAGAAGATGGACCGGATGGTACGGAATCAACTTCCGGATGATTTGAATCGTAAATGGCTCGAATATTTTTCACTCGAGTACCTGGATGACAAAACACCTGATAGCAAGGAGGCACCGGTTCACCCCTTTTTCACATTCTGCGATCACTTCCTGGAGCTCTACAGTCGTGCGGAAGGGATGTCCATTCAGATGCTGCTCCGATTTGCGAATTCAGTTATGAAGAGGCGCGAGCAGCAGGCAATGGAGCTGGATCGTTTGAACTATCAGGATCTGCTTAACCATGTGGAACGGGCCATCGTCGGCTCGCCACAGGCAGAGAAGCTGGCTGCCCGTCTGCTTAAGCGCTATCCGTATGCACTGCTGGACGAGTTTCAGGATACTGATCCACACCAATACAACATATTTCGGGAGATCTATCCACAGAGAGAGGGGCCGCATGCTATGATCATGGTGGGAGATCCCAAGCAGGCGATCTATTCGTTTCGGGGCGGGGATGTCTTTACGTACCTGCACGCTCGGTCGGAGACCCCGAAGGAAGCGCGATATACCCTTCCCCGAAATTTTAGAAGCCGGCCTTCCATGATCGAAGCGGTAAACCGACTCTTCAGTCCCGGCCATTCGATCCCTTTTCTCGATTCGTCCATACCGTTCCGGCCGGCAGAGCCAGGGGTACCGGAACGAGAAAATATGTACTGGTTGAATGGAGATAATCCACCTCCGGCAACTATTTCGCATGTCGGGGAGAGTGGAGAGGAAGAGCTGTGGGACGAGATGGCTCGTCAGGTAAAAGAGCTTCTTCGGTTGGGAGAGTGCGGAGAAGCTTTGATTGGTCCTGAAGGTGATCGAAGGCCTGTTTCCGGGGGAGATATAGCAATACTGGTTTCGACAAACCGACAGGCCGAGAAAGTTCGCCGTACCCTGTTTCGTACGGGAATTCGTTCGATCAGTAAAAGAAGAGAGAGTGTTTTTTCCACTCGCGAGTCGGAGATGCTGATTCGCATTTTTCGGGCACTTCTGAACCCATTGGATCAGCACGCTTTTCGGGATCTTGTCACAACAGGCTTGTTTGGTTCGGACCTGAATCGGATCGATCTCCTTATGGAGGATGAAAGCTTCCTTCGGGGATGGAGGGAAGAGCTATTTGCTCTGAAAGAGGTTTGGGCGAAGAGGGGATGCTATCCCATGGTGAGACGGCTGTTGTTCAGTACGGAGAGACTTTCAAGAACGGCCTGGTGGGACTCCAGAGAGCGAATGTTAACGAATCTGCAACAGCTGATGGAGCTTATCAGCGAAGCGGAGGCGCGACATGCTCTGGGACCTGGAGCTCTTTTGGGATGGCTTTTGCAGAAGCGAAGAGAGGCTTCTGACCGTGATGAGGAGGTTCTTCACCTGGAGAGTGATGAGAATCTGGTTCGGGTCATGACCATTCACGGAAGCAAGGGGCTGGAGTTTTCGATTGTCTTCTGTCCGACACTCTGGTATGTCAGAAGTATGTTTAAAAAGCAATCTGTTGAACTTTGTCATCAACCCGAATCGCCATTTCGGCCAGAAATTGTAGTCGGGGATCCAAACTCCGAAGAGATGAAGACTGCGGCCCGTCGATCCAGATTCGAGCAGATTGGTGAAGAGATTCGCAAGTGTTATGTTGCACTGACACGCGCCCGGTACGCCTGTCATATTTTTCTCCATTCCAATACCTCATCACATCTTTCCGGTTTGGGGGCCCTGCAACGAGGGCCGAAACAGGTAATCGAAGACCTGGAGAAAGGCGTCAAACTTGATTCCAAAGGTGGGCCGAGCTCCTCTGATCTATGGACGTCCATAATGGAGCTGCCAAATTCTTACCCCGATCTGTATCAGTTTGCCGAATTGAAACAGCCAGCTTCTGTCTCGGATTCGAAGGTTTCTCATGAGGCCCCGGCCGGCCCTGCTTCGATGAATGGGGAAAACCGTACCCTGACAGCGAGATCGTATGCAGGACCAGTGAGGCTGCAACCTTCTCTTCGGAGATATAATTTCTCCGCACTCAGTGACCGTGGCCGTAGTCGGGAGGATGGGCGTGATTATGATGACCACACGTCTCTGTCACTCCAGCCGGATTCGGATGTGTCCGATGAATCTGAAGAGGACATGATACGCCGATCTATATTTCAGTTTCCCAGAGGGACACGGGCAGGTACGTTCATTCACAAACTGTTTGAACATCCTGACTTCGACTTCCGGAGCCTCCGCAATCGCCGTTCTGTGATCCGGGAAGTCAGTGATCGGTACGGTATTGGCCAGGAGTGGAAGGGGGTGTTGGAAAGGATGCTTGAGGCGGTATCGAAAGCCGATTACGGCTCGCTCAAACTGAATCAGGTGGCTCCTGAGCAGATGGTAAAGGAGATGGAGTTCTACTTTCCTTCAACTGACACGAATATTGAGACACTTCAGCGTGTGATTCGTACATCGGAGACTCGCTCCTCTGGCAAAACAGAAAGCCTTTCCGGTCTGATGAACGGTTTTATCGATCTGGTAGTCCGTTTTAAAGGGAAATACTATATCCTGGACTACAAGTCCAACCATCTGGGATCTTCCATGGAGGACTATTCTGAAAGTGAACTGAACAAAGTGATGCTCCACTCAAACTATGATCTTCAGTATCACATCTATCTCGTAGCTCTGGTCAAGTATCTGCGTTCCAGGGATCCCGCTTTTTCTTATGATAAGTCGATAGGGGGGATCTACTATCTGTTTGTGCGGGGGATGTCTCCCGGCTGTCCCGATGGAATCTATCATGCGAAGCCGCCCAGGGAACGTATTCAGGAACTTGAATCGATATGGAGTTCCAAATGAATCAATACCGAAAAGCCGAACGTGAATCTGGCGAGCCACTGCCATTCTATGAACAAGAGTTGATCCGGGCGATGGAAGTGAAGTACGGACCTTTACCGGTGATAGTCTCTGCATCGCTGGTCTATCTATCCCTTTTCGTACGGGCAGGCCATGTCTATCTGCCTCTTGATCGTACGCTTACAGAATGGGGAGAGTTACTGGATCTGGAAGAGCGGTATTTTCCAAATCTGGAGAACGCAGATCCCGATGTATTGGATAACCATCCGATCACCGGATCTTCGGACGGAGATGCTCCGCTGGTTTTCGTAAAAAACCATCTGTCATTCCGTATTCACCATCAACAGGAGAAGAGGCTTGCAAAACAGCTGAACAGGATTGCGCAGTCAAAAGGAGCTTTTCCGGCAGAAGAGGTGAGGGAGAGTCTTGAGAAGATGTTTCCGGATGGGGATGAACCGATAAACTGGCAGCGGGTTGCAGCAGCGGAAGCTCTTGCCAACCGCCTTCTGATACTGTCAGGAGGGCCCGGAACGGGAAAAACGACCACGGTTGCAAAGATTATACAGTTGATGCAGAAAGTAGGCGGTCAGCGTTTATCTGTTGCAGTGACGGCACCTACGGGTAAAGCGGCTGCCAGATTGAACGACTCCCTTTTGAACCAGATATCCGGCGATCTTCCGGAATCGGATGGACGTCTCTGGTCGGGGACCCTGCACCGTCTCCTTTTCGGAAGGGGAGACCGGAAGATGCTTCCACCGGTCTGGACAGAACCGCTGATTTACGATCTTGTGGTGGTGGACGAAGCCTCAATGGTGGACCTTTCGATGATGTATCGCCTGATGGAACACCTCGGAGAAGAAACCCGGCTGATACTTCTCGGTGACCACCACCAGCTATCCAGCGTCGAAGCGGGAGCCGTTCTGTCAGAAATCTGTCGAAACAAAAGAAATCTTTTTTTACCGGAAACAGCAGAGGCTTTGCAGCAGCAGACTGGATACAGTGCGCTACCCACGGGCGAGCAATCCGATCTGGAGAACTGTACGGTCTATCTTGAGAAGGGATACCGATTCGACAGCCTTTCCGGAATCGGGCAACTGGCGGAATCCCTCCGAAACGGAAATTCGGAAGAGACTGCAGAGATTGTCTCCGGGGAGTGGCCGGATCTGTCTACCGTGAATTTCTCGTATGGAGAAGATGCGATCGCGGAGCTCTCGAGACAGTTCGTGGCAAGGTACAAAGAGGCCGAATTGTTGAGTCCGGAAGAGATGCTCGATTTCTGGAGCCGTGAGATCTGGTTGACGCTACCGAAAAGAGGGGTGTTCGGTTCTGTTTCTCTAAACCGATTCGTAGAGGATTGGCTTGAACGGGAAGAAGGGATCCGACGGTTGAATGGATGGTATCATGGCCGCCCGGTTATGATTACACGAAACGACTACACTCTGGAGGTTTACAATGGAGATTTTGGTGTCTGTATTGAGAAGGAGCCAGGATACTTTGAACTTCTTTTGCAACAGCCTGGCCATTCGGTTCGGACCCTTCCTGTTGAGCGTCTGGGGGATACGGAACCGGCTTGTTTTTTGACTGTTCATAAAAGTCAGGGATCAGAGTTCGATCGGGTTCACCTGCTTTTGCCGAAGGACCCCTCCAGGTTTATGACTCGTGAGCTGATTTATACAGCCATTACACGTGCCCGATCACACTGTTTTCTATATGGCGATCCACAAAGGGTTGTTGAGGCATCGGAAAATCCGACGGAGAGGTTCAGCAGTCTCTCCTCATATCTGTTTTAAAGAGAGGAACTGTCTGTCTCTTCCAGGTTGCCTTCTGTAATGCGAACAGTACGATTGGGATATTTTTCTACCGTATGGTAGTCATGGGTAACCATCAGTACCGCCATACCCCGATTGTTGATTTGCTTCAGAAGGTCCATGATAGATGCCGATGCCTCCGGATCAAGATTTCCCGTCGGTTCATCTGCCAGCATGATTCTGGGTTCGTTGGCCAATGCACGGGCAATGACGACTCGTTGCTGTTCTCCCCCGGAAAGATCGTCCGGCATCGCTTTACGTCGATGGCTCAGTCCTACCATTCCGAGCACTTCCAGTACCCGTTGCTTGATAAAGCTTCTCTTCTGTCCGATGACTTCAAGAGCAAAAGCAACATTTTCATAGACATCCCGGTCCGGCAGGAGCTGAAAGTCCTGGAATACAATGCCGAGTCTTCTGCGAAGATAGGGGACTTCACGATCCGGAAGAGAGACCAGATCGTGTCCTGCCACCCGGATGGTTCCTTCGTCCGGTTTGATATCACGATAGAGGAGCTTTAAAAAGGAACTCTTGCCGGCTCCGGTTCGACCGATCAGATAGCAGAACTCTCCAGTATCCAGCGAGAAGCTGATACGGTCCAGAATCGTTCGATACCCATAACTGACGGTAACGCTGGAGAGTTGAATTATGCTGTTTTCAGACATTGGCTCACAATTGTAATTCGATGACTCTGTTCATGTGCAGGTACCAGTTCGAATCCGTCGTACCGGTTCAGGATGTGGAAATCAGTTTTGTCAAGGATCGAATTCATGGTAGGGTACGACCAGGCTTTCTGTTGGTGTTCTTCGAACAGAACTTGTTGTCCGTTCTTCCCGCCGTTCTCAAGCAGTTCTATTCTGAAGCGGTTGGTATGTATGCGGCTACTTTCATCGAACTGACTGCTTTGACGATATCGGAAACGGTTGTCGACCACCCCTTTTTCTCCATCCAGATATCGAATTGCCTCTCGTGAGTGGCATGGTGTTGTGTAGTCGAATATAAAAAACCCCCGGGGCGTAACACGTTTTTTACTTCGTTGTGCAGCTGGAGAATCTCCTGTTCTGTGTGCAGGTAGTTGAGGCTGTCAAAAACCATAAAGACTACGTCGAACGTCTGTTTCAGTTGGATATTCAGAAAATTCATTGGCCGAAACCGAACAGGAGAGTCCGTCTCTTCGCTTTTTTTTCTGGCGACCTGGATCATTTGTCTGGATTGATCTGTTGCAAGTATCCGGTAGTATCCCAATTCTCCCAGGGAGAGAGAGACCGAACCGGTTCCGCATGCCAGTTCGAGTAGCTGTTCGGAGTAGGGAGTGTGGAGCTGAATCAGGTCGTCAATATAGTCTGCCCATGCTTCATAATCGACATCGCGCATGATATGATCGTACAGCGGAGCCAGTACTGAATAGATCGGTTGTCTGTCCGAATCGTTACGCTTCATGATGCTGTCTGGTTGCCATGGATACGGCCAGATTGTAAGCTGCTTCGAAGGATGTGGATTCTGCCTGCCCCTGTCCGGCTATATCGAATCCGGTTCCGTGATCCGGTGAGGTCCTGATTATAGGAAGTCCGGCTGTGAAATTAACCCCGCGGCCAAAGGAAAGGGTTTTGAATGGAATGAGTCCCTGATCGTGATACATGGCCAGTATTGCATCATAAGAACGCCACTGACCGCTTCCAAAAAAGCCATCTGCGGCAAATGGCCCATCTGCCTGAATGCCTCTTTTATTAGCAGAGTCAAGTTCAGGACGAAGGATTTCGATCTCTTCGCGGCCAATGACTCCGCCATCCCCGGCGTGCGGGTTCAGCCCGAGAAGAGCAAGACGGGGCTCCGGAATCCCGAAATCTCTCTGCATGGACAAATGTAATTCTGCCAATTCGGTTCGGATGCGCTGCCTGTTTATCAATTTCGGAACCTTGGAGAGCGGAACGTGGACAGTCGCCAGTGCAACCCGCAGCGTATCACTGGTCAAAATCATCTGAACATGGTCGGTTCCGGTTCGTTCCGCAAGAAATTCCGTGTGCCCAGGATGCCGGAACCCGGCCATTGATATCGCCTCTTTGGAGATGGGAGCTGTTACCAGTGCGTCAGCCTGGTGTTGAAGACAGAGATCTACTCCTGTGGAGACGGCTTCCATGGAGCAGGTGCCTGTATGGGCCGTCGGAATGCCCGGTTCTATCTGAAGGCCTTCTGAGTGTTTGATCTCCAGTACAGGCAGGGAAGTATCCGGACGATTCACCAGTGAAGGGATTTCGTCTCCCTGTTGGATTTTCAATAGTTGAAACGGATCTTTCCATTTCGACTGGTAGAATTGAAACAGCTCTTGAAAGCCAATAAGGATTGGACGCGACCGGCTTCGATCGATCCGTTTCAGGGCTTTCAGTATGACTTCCGGACCAATACCGTTGTAGTCTCCCATGCTGATTGCGATGATCGGTTTTGCAGACATGTTACTCCTCCCTGACAAGTCGAAAATCTCCGAATCCCGAGGTGGCTTCAAAGATCAGTGTGCGGTCGGGATAGTACCAGATTTCGCGGGTCGGAGCATCGGTCGGATATCGCCTCTCGGTACGACGAGGTTCTCCATAGAGGATGAGCGAACGTCCCTGATCCGATTCGTAGCCGGGACGTTCCGGAGTCGTAAATCGGGTCCATGCCTGATCGATCCGGGAGTAATATTCCACCATAAGTTCATTGAATTCAGTTTCCGGAGTGGGATCTCGTTGTTCCCAGAACGTTCGGAAACGATTCTCTCTCTCGCTGCGTTTTCCCCGTCTCATTTCGCGAAGTTCGTTATTACCAAGGATAAACTTCAGCATATCAATGGCAACATCCAGGTTGAGCAGGCTGACAGGCATATCGATCCATCTGGATTCGACGCGCTGAGTAGCGACCGGAGCATTATTTCCGTCAACTTTGACCACGATCTCCATCGACTGGTTGGGGAACTGGCTGTTCGGGAGGGAAACCAGGAAAAAAGGATATCCGTTTTCGGATTCCCGGGCCGAGAGAATGGGCTCTTTTTCGTCCCCTGAGAATTGAAACCCCTCAGTGCGGATGATGGAATTTTGCTCAATGGTCGTTGAGAAGATTGGTTGGGTATCACTGTCCCGTTTCGTATTCCCAGTCAATGGGTAAACGTTGAGCCGGTATCGGCCCATTTCGGATCCGGCCGGGAGTTGCACAAGAAGCTCCGCGTCTTCGCCATAGAGGAGTTGCGATCCGAAGTTGAGCAATCTCATTCGAATCTGGTTATTGGATCTCTCTGATTGGGAGAGAAGGATGATGGCTCCGGATGTCTGTTCCTGGAAATCGGGAATGTTTATGGTCTGTTCCCGGGGGGAATCGTTGCGCGAATCGCGTCGATTCCGGGGCGACGTTGCCCTCTCACTATTGTTGACGTCCACCCGAAGCCGGTACTCTCCCGGCGAAAGAGTTTCGGCAACCGCTCCTTCCAGGTAGTCGACTTTGGATTGTGTCTGCTCGTATGTTCCGGTTCTGACGGTATCGATCCAGGCTTTTCGGGACAAAGGCTGCCGATCACGAAAAATCTCCGTATTTAATCGGGCGATTGCGGTGAATGAATGTTCTTTGTGTCTTTCGTCCGAACTGCTTTGTGTCTGTCGAAAAGGGAGGGAGTTGTAATCCAGCCGGAAGCTGATTACGAGCAGGCTGTTTTCGTCAGTTGCTGGCAGAAGGATGTGATCCTGATAAAATCCGGGTCGTTCGGTTCTTTGCAGCAGGTCCGCATAGGTGACGGAACGTTGTGCGGAAACCTCTGCCGGGTAAAAACCCGCCAGAAGCAGGATTACAGCGACCATTATCTGTACGGTAGGGAGAGTTGTGAATCGATTTTTCTCTGCTCTGTTCATCTTATGAATTTGTCACTTGTTCGAGCCGTTGAATCAGTTCCGAAAGTTCTGAATGGTCCGGGACAAAACGTAATCCTTTTTTGGCATAGTTGAGCGCCTCTTCAATAGCTCCGACGTTTTCCAGAATCCAGGCGATATTGTGCCAGGCGTCTCCAAAGGAGGGATCCAGCTCTACGGTTTTCTCATAGGAGCGGCTCGCCTCCAGATGTTGGTTGTTTCTGAGATAGAAGTTGCCCAGGTTAAAATGGGAAAGTGGGGTATCCGGAGACAGCTGAACAAGATATTGAAAGGTCTCAAGCGACTTCTCCAGGTCCCCCGCCTGTTCCCAGGCATCCGCCAGATTTGTTAACGAGGGAATGTGGTCTGGCTTCAGCTCGATCGCCTGCAGGTAGTGGTCAATTGCTTTTTCCGGCCGGTTTGCCTCCATATAGCTATTGCCCAGATTAAAGTGACAGATCGCGTTGGATGGATTCAGTTCGAGGGATCGCCTGAAGCTCTCAATTGCCTTTTCATAGATGCCTGACAAGTGATGTCCGATGCCATACTCCATCCAGAGCGTCGGGTTTTTCTGATCGGCTTCCAGCTCCTCTTCAATTTGTTGAAGGTGCTGTTGAATCTGTTTCATGATCCGGTTTCTCCCAAAGCGTTAAAATTCATAACCAATCTGAAGTTCCCACAACAACGGGTTTCTTGCGCTCCCCGAAAGTATCAGCTCTACAGGCCCCAGAATTGTGAGACCACCGGCCGTAATACTGAATCCGGTTTTGTAGGAGTTTTCCATTGGTTTCCACGTCCAGTTCTCGAAACTGTTTCCGGCATAGAGATCCAGACGAATAAAACGGTGTCGAAAGAACTCGTATTGTGCACCCATTGAAGCCATCTGTATAGAGCGGTTACTGAGTTCGTATCGCCGGTATCCTCCGAACCGTATCATGCCGAGGGTGCGATCTCTCCGGTTGGGAGAGTGCCAGTAGCTCCAGGGGAGCTGCGCGCCTTCCGAACGTCCCAGATAGAGTGTGTGCTGTATGGAGAAAACCTCGGAGAGCGGATACCACGCTTTCCAGTAGAAGCGCTGCTCGTTGAATGTGATCGGACTCCCGAAAAAGCCGTCTGATACGGTTGTCTGAAGCAGCAACTTGTGCCCTCGTGTGGTCCAGGATCTTCGATCGACCGTTTCCAGAAAAAAGCGACCGTAGACTGCGTGATAGTCTCGCTCGGAATATGGAATACGATCGCTGTTGATCTCCTGGGTGAAGAACGTAAAATCTTTTCGAACTCCCATACCCAGAAGGTAGGTTCGGCTCAGAAACGTTCCCGCAAAAAGATCGGCCCGGAAAAGGTGGCTATGCAGGCTTGCTGCCCGTTGTCCACTATCGAAATCGCTGATCTGCTCTCGTGTGTAGAAAAATCGTGCATTAAAGCCGATTCGGGAGCGGCCGCTCCCGTAGGCCAGGTAGTCTGTTAAAAATTCGGTATCTCTTCCCAATCTTGCATTTAATCGCAGGCTGGAACCTCGATGAAGAAGATTTCGGAACGAGGTTTGCAGAAAAATCGAAGCGTGAGTTTGTGATTCATATCGTGCACCTGCCCGAAAGCTATCGTCATTGTTTTCGACAACCCGAACCTCCAGCCTGTATCGATTCTGATCAGGTTCGAGGCGGTGAATCCGGTAGGTGATCAGTAGAAAAAGCCGCGAGCTGTAGAGTCGGTTAAGAGGCCGTTCAATTTCCTCTGCGGTCACACTGCGATGCAATAAACCATTCAACTCTGCCAGAATCACGTCGGATGCGACATATTCATTTCCGGTAACGGTAATCTCCTCAATGGTTACAGGTGTATCCGGCATGCGCTGATGCCGATGATGGCCTTTCTGTCCGGAGGCGATGGTACTCAGTTCCAACAGGTGAGTTTTGGCACTTCGTTCACCGGCATTTACAAGCTCCGAAACCGTCTCGAACCCATAAAAATTGTACTGATCCAGGTTTTCAACCCGAATAACCAGATCTGCCATCTCTTTCTGCTCATCGGATTTTTCGATCATCCGGTAGTGGATAGTCTGGTTCAGGATGGAAGTCATACTGTTGAGCTCTTCGGACTTCCGAAGTGGAGATGTCACATCAACAGCGATCACATAGTCGGCCCCCATTTCGATGACCTCTTCCACCGGCAGGTTTCGTACCAATCCCCCGTCTACCAGGGTACGATCTCCTACCTGATAGGGAACAAAAGCTGTCGGAAATGAGATACTGGCCCGAATGGCATCGGGAAGATATCCGGATCGGAAAGTGACAGCTTCTCCGGTCTCCAGGTCGGTGGCTACCGATGCAAACGGAATTGGAAACTTTGAAAAGTCTTCCACGGGATGAACCGGCCACGTCTGTCTGGCAATCCAGTTGAAGATGTTCTGTCCGGCGACGACACCACTTGGCAGGTTAATACCACGATCGCTGATTGGAAACGAGAGAATAAATCGTTCGTGATCCTGTTTCTCAAACATGGAGAGAAGACGTCTGCTGTGGCGGTCCGAAAAAAGCTCCTCCCAGTCAGTATCTTCTGCAAGCCGTACCATCTCTTCAGGTGTATACCCTATGGAATAGAGGGCGCCAATAAGACTCCCAATACTGGTTCCAGCTATGTAGTCGACATGAATTCCAGCCTCTTCCAGTACCTTGATCGCTCCGATGTGTGCAAGGCCTTTTGCTCCGCCGCCGCTCAGCACAAGTCCGATACGTTGTCCGTCACTGGTCTGTTGATTTGATTGCCGGGCGGATAGCAGAGCCGGGAATAGAAACAACAAGATAAGAAAGAGTGCTTGTTTGCCCGGTTGCATGACTATAAGTATTCAGGACGTTAAAATCTCAAATCCTTCATCTTCCAGAATCGGGATCACACGGTTTTTCAGAGATCCATTCAGATGGATTTCTTTTCCGGAGATATGCCCACCTGTTCCGCAGGACGACTTCAGCCTGGAGGCCAGTTTCTCTATCACCTGGGGGTTGTGAAGGATATTTGAAATGATTGTAACCGGCTTTCCTGTTTTTGGATTCCTGGATTCCCGAATGGTCAACTTCATAGCTGTCTAATTTGTCTGCATGAGTATTATTATTCCCAAGATACAGATTCTTTGGGAGACTCCCGGCCTCCCCTCGAAGCTGTTCACTCGTTCCGGAAGGCAAGAATCGTAATGATTATTACGGAAAAAATCGTATCATTCGATCCGTAAAAAAGCCCTGGAAATGTTCATTGTGTGCGATACAGAAGCCGTTGGTTTCGTCGTTCGCACTCTTTGGGCCGTGAGCCTCAGGCATATCCGGGCAATTCACAATTTTGAGCACTAACTGACGGATAGTTGAATGACACACAAGGATATTGCCGCACGTATTGAAAGAGATAAACTGGTTGCTGTAGTACGGCTGGATGATGTTACGGATCTATATCCGGTTGCAGAAGCGCTTCTCAAGGGAGGCGTCTCTATTATTGAATTGACGATGACCATTCCGGGAGTCCTGAAAGAAATTGGAGCGTTCCGAAAGAAAATGGGGGACGATGTCCTGGTGGGGCTGGGTTCTGTACTGAACGAGGATACAGCCCGGAGAGCTGTGGAAGCGGGTACCCAGTTTGTCGTAAGCCCGATCATGAAAGCCGGAATCATCAAGGCAGCTCACGAAGCGGGTGTACCTACAGCCGTCGGAGCTTATTCACCAACGGAAATACAAGAGGCCTGGGACCTGGGATCCGAAATCGTAAAGGTATTTCCGGCCAACCAGCTTGGCCCATCCTACATCAAGGCGGTCCGGGCACCCATGCCGCACCTGAAGATTATGCCAACCGGCGGTGTTAGTAAAGAGAATGTACACGAGTGGCTGAATGTCGGATGTTGTGCTCTGGGTGTTGGGAGTGCCCTGGTAGACATGAAAGCAATTCGGGATCGGCGGTTTGACGTGCTTACCGAGAATGCACGTATTTTCAGTGACAATGTGAAATCTTACAAAGAAAAAACAGCTTGATATCATGAGTAAAAAAAAGGTTGTAACCTTCGGCGAAATTATGCTGCGTCTGTCAACTCCCGGCTATAGTCGGTTTGTACAGGCAGACCGGTTCGATGTTCATTATGGTGGTGGTGAGGCGAATGTTGCTGTGGCACTCTCCGGTTATGGAGCAGAAAGCTACTTTATTACCCGTCTCCCCGAACATGAAATCGGACAGGCTGCACTGAATGCAGTTCGCCGGTATGGAGTTCACGACGACCACATTCTGAGAGGCGGTGACAAACTCGGCGCTTATTTTCTGGAGACCGGTGCCAGCCAGCGACCCTCAAAAGTAATTTATGACCGTGAAGGTACAGCCGTTCAGGGTTTGAAGCCGGATATGCTGGACTGGGATGCTGTATTCAAGGATGTCGACTGGTTTCACTGGACAGGAATTACTCCCGCACTTGGAAAAAATCTACAGGAGAGCCTGGGTGCTGCCTGCAAAGCTGCAAAGAGAGCGGGTACGACGATCAGCTGTGATCTGAACTTCAGGGCGAAGCTCTGGACCGAGAAAGAGGCGCAAGCCGTTATGAACCCGCTGATGAAATATGTGGATGTTTGTATTGCCAATGAGGAAGATGTACAGAAGAGTCTCGGCTTTGACGCTGGAACAACCGATGTTGAATCGGCCGAGCTGGATGAGGAGGGATACTTCCGGCTTGCCAAATCTCTTCGCGAGAAATTTGGATTTGAGCGGGTGGCCATTACTCTCCGGGAGAGTTTTTCTGCGAGCAAAAATGGATGGAGCGCAATTCTTCATGACGACGAAGAGTGTAAATCTCCTGTACGCTCCAGCCGCTACGAAATCCAGCTCGTCGATCGGGTTGGCGGAGGAGATTCATTTGCTTCAGGCCTGATCTATGGACTACTGCATCTGGACGACAGCCGGGAAGCTCTTGAATTTGCTGTTGCAGCGTCCTGTCTGAAGCAGACGATTCCCGGAGACTTCAATCTGGTTCGAACCGACGAAGTCTTCAAACTGATTCGAAGCGGCGGATCCGGACGAGTCGAGCGATAAGTCCTGTCTGGCAAGCGTAAAATTCGGATACGGATACAAAAAAGCCCCGGCTTCTTCATGAAGTTCGGGGCTTTTATTTTAGGAATCTGTGCAGGACGGAGGGTTCACCGGCCTGGCAATGAATCTATCATAAACGGACAAATCAGGGACTCAAAAAGAGTGGTGTATTTGACTGTGTGATCAGATCGTGAGTGGTCGAGCCGAAGGTCAGCCGTTTGATGGCCGAAACCGAATGGGCTCCAAGAACGATCAGATCTGCATTGACCTCTTTCTGCTTCTCCAGAATCACCCTGGACGGCTTACTGTCACGAATAATCTCCTTTTGAATAGTACGAATACCGTGCTCTTTCAGGTAGTACTCGGCATAATCAAGGATGGATTCAGAACCGTCACTGTCCGATTTTTCTCCACCATTTACATGAAGGAGCGTGATTTCGTTCTCTCTGCTTTGCGAGAGTAGATGGACGTAACTTTTCAGTGATCTGGCCGATGCGTTGCTCCCGTCAAAAGCGATGAGAGTACGGTTGATTTCATGGTAGTTGTCGGGGATAACGAGAGTCGGGGAGACACCGTGTTTGACAATTTTTGCAAGGGTTTTTGTCTCTCTTTTGGGTTCATTGTAGAAGAAGTGAGAGTCTCTTCCCGCGACCAACAGGTCGTGATACTTCATTCCCTCAATAATCCGGTCGTATGATGCCCCCTCTTTTCGAATGGCCGTATATCGGACACCTTCTTTCTCCACCGTGTTTTTGAATCGGCCCAGGAGTTTTTCCGCGACGGCCCGGCTCTCTTCACTCAACTCTTCCCAGAGATCTCTTGCATGATGCGTAGCGTCAATTTCTCCTGTAATTCCTGTAGGGTAGATGTTACTGGTATCTACGACAGCCAGTCCGGTCAGGGAGGCGTCATATATTTTTGCCAGTGAGACCGCGTATTGTGTTGCTACAGGTGTATCTTCATCAGGATCCAGTGCAACCAGAATTCGTTTGATCATTAGACTATGGGGTTTGCAGGTTTCATGGTTTAGGGCTGCTTGTTTGTAACAACCATTTCTATAATATTGAAAATTATCAATTCCCAATAAACAACTTTGTACGGTTTCTCCCTACAAGCTTGAAAATTCCGTTGATTTTCAGAAAGCGGAGTGACATCCGGAGAATTGATAAATTCCTTTCGGATAATGTGAAGAAATTATTATACTCATGCTGATTTCAGAGGCGGAAGATGGATGTACCGTATTCAGAAATGCGGGTTGAGCCGCAACCATTTCTCTCAACGATACTGCTGTTTTGAACACTCTGACAGATTATTATTACTGTTAATTTAGACTACGTGTCATTCATGAAAAATAACGCACAAGAGTATTGGAAAAGGAATGTACGCCTTTTGGTTACTCTACTCAGTATCTGGTTCCTGGTCTCTTACGGCTTCGGGATACTTCTCGTGGACTGGCTGGATGCCATCCGAATCGGAGGGTTCAAACTGGGATTCTGGTTTGCCCAACAGGGATCACAGTATGTTTTTGTGGTCCTGATCTTTGTCTACGTTTTTAAAATGAACAAGCTGGACAAAGAGTTTGGCTACCACGAAGGTTGACAAAGGCTGTCGACACGAGCATCATCTATTTACCCCTTAACAAGACTGTAAGAATCGAATGGATATTCAAATTTGGACCTTTATCATTGTCGGTATTACGTTCGCTATCTACATCGGTATTGCGATTTGGGCGCGGGCGGGATCGACAAGTGACTTCTATGTAGCAGGCGGTGGCGTACCTCCTCTGGCAAACGGGATGGCAACAGCTGCTGACTGGATGTCGGCCGCCTCATTTATCTCAATGGCCGGATTGATTTCATTTTTGGGCTATGACGGTTCTGTCTATTTAATGGGGTGGACCGGAGGGTATGTACTTCTTGCCCTTTTGCTGGCTCCCTATCTTCGCAAATTTGGAAAGTTTACTGTTCCGGATTTTGTCGGTGACCGTTACTACTCTGATTGGGCGCGTCTTGTCGCTATCTTTTGCGCAATTTTTGTCTCCTTTACCTACATTGCCGGCCAGATGCGGGGCGTTGGTATTGTCTTCTCACGTTTTCTGGAAGTGGACCTGACTCTTGGTGTGATCATCGGTATGATCATCGTCTTCTTTTATGCGGTTCTCGGTGGAATGAAGGGGATTACCTATACACAGGTCGCTCAGTATTGTGTACTCATTTTTGCATACCTGGTTCCGGCTATTTTCGTCTCCATAATGCTGACCAACAACCCATTTCCGCAACTTGGATTTGGTAGTACGTTGGCGGATGAAGGAGTTTACCTTCTGGACCGGTTGGATGGAATGATGAGGGATCTTGGTTTTGCTGCCTATACGGAAGGCACCCGGCCAAAGATTGATGTCTTTTTCATAACAGCGGCGTTGATGGTGGGGACGGCTGGCCTGCCCCATGTGATTGTTCGTTTCTTTACAGTTCCCAAAGTCCGGGATGCGCGATTGAGTGCAGGGTATGCATGTATCTTTATTGTCTTGCTTTACAGTACTGCACCTGCCGTTGCTGCATTTGCCAAAGTGAATTTTATCGACTCGACCCAGGATGTCACCTATACGGAAGCACCATCCTGGTTCCATAACTGGGAGGCTACAGGACTGTTACAGTGGGAGGATCAGAATGGAGATGGAAAGATCCAGTACCATGCAGAAGAGAGTCGAAATGAACTTCAGATTGACCCGGATATTATGGTGCTGGCCAGTCCGGAAATTGCTCAAACTCCCAACTGGGTGGTTGGGCTTATCGTGGCGGGTGGGCTTGCAGCAGCACTCTCCACAGCCGCCGGCCTTCTGCTGGTGCTTTCCACTTCGATTGCCCATGATCTTTTGAAGAGAATTCTGATGCCGACGCTGTCCGACAAGGGAGAACTTACGACGGCTCGGATAACCATCTTTTTTACTCTTATCATGGCCGGTTATCTGGGCGTTCATCCTCCGGGTTTTGTCGCGGAGACGGTGGCATTCGCATTTGGACTGGCTGCTGCA
>JBBDRX010000086.1:0-26649 GCA_040905245.1 Balneolaceae bacterium
CCGGACCTTCGCGCTGCCAGCGCGACGCTCTAGCCAGCTGAGCTATAGCCCCTTTTCAGAGAGTCCTTAATATAACGGAGATTCCAGAACATTGCCACCACCTGTCTATCAGAAAAACAGGCAAAATCCCTTGCCGTACGCTCTGCTTATTCTGAATCCGTCGAAATAGTAGCCGGTAGAATGTGCTCTCTCGGTACTTTCCCAAAACATTCGGGAACAGCTATGGTGTTGCGACGTATACAGTGTTGTCGTGCCACGGCCCCAACGGAAGGGATAGAAAAAATGGGACTAAAATGTTAAAGACGGGGGCTTTACAATGAATCCTTTTTTTTATATTTATCTTCCAAAGAGAGGTGACCATACATGGGCGCCAAAAACAGGACTAAATAGAAGAGACAATCCGTTGACATAAAAACATGGAAACGGGCTATTTTTTATTTAGACATCATAGAATTAAATAATATTTTTAGATCCGTTTTCTCCTAACTCAAAGACAATACGCTATGACCAGATCAATTAATTTTTTCCTGATTTCCAGCTTTCTGATCGGCTTGCTCGCGTTTAACGTTGGCTGCCAAACAACAGAAGAAGTTGTTGAAGAGGAAGTATATGAAGAGCCTGAAGAGGAACTGGAAGATGATATGGGATGGGAAGAGGAAGAAGTAGAAGAGGAGGAGCCGGACTATGTTGCCGAGCTCACTTCTGTCAACTTCGATTTTGACAAATCCGATATCACCAACGCTGCATCCCGGTTGCTCGCACAGAATGTGAGAGATCTTCGAAACAATCCGGATGTTGATGTTCGAATCGACGCCTATACTGACCACGTGGGTGGAGACCAGTATAACGTTCGGTTGAGCGTCCGACGGGCAGAATCAGTTGCCAACTTCTACAGAAGCAACGGCATCCCTGCAAATCGAATTGAAACCCGGGGATTGGGCAAGCATCCTGTTCCTTGTTCCGATGCAGAAGCTGACGATGGAACACCCGGATGCGAAAAGAATCGTGTAGCTGATTCTCATCCGATCAATCCAAGTTACTGATTGGATTATTGAATCTTAGCACCACTCTTTGAGAAGAGCGGGTTGTCTGAAAGGCAATCCGCTTTTTTTATACTGTTCAATCTCTGTCCCTTTCGGTCTGCTCTGGTGGCCCGATCTCAAGATGTTTGTGCTTCCAGAGATCCCTCCTCCAGAACCACAGCTGGCTCAAGCGGACGAAGAACCACTTCGTCGTCCGGATTGAACAGAATTCGGTTATCTGTGTGGACGATGTAGCGTTCGCCCTTGAAAAGTACATGATAGGTAATATCGTGTCCCTTAAACTCGCGGCCCACAATAAGCCCCGTAGACTGGCCCTCGGTCCCATTCGGCCGTTCAATCGTCAAGTGCTCCGGCCGCATGGAACAGAGAACCCGACCAAAAGCAGTACAATTGAGTTTCACCGGACCAATGCTGGTAGAAATTTCATCACTCCCGCCGCCGGCTTCCGCTTCAAACAGATTGGTTCGGCCCAGAAACTGAGCCACGAACTTGGTCCGGGGTTTGTAGTATACCTCTTCCGGGGTACCGATTTGCTCTATGCGGCCATCGTTCATGACGGCAATCCGGTCGGCAAAGGATAAAGCCTCCTCCTGGTCATGAGTCACAAGAATCGCACTCATTCCCGCCTTCTTCAGAACGGCCCGAACCTCTTTTCGGGTCGTATCGCGAAGCATCGCGTCCAGATTCGAAAATGGTTCATCCAGAAGAACAAGTTGCGGCTTCGGCGCAATCGCACGTGCCAGTGCGACCCGCTGCTGCTGGCCTCCGGACAACTCGGAGGGATTCCGGTCCTTGAAATCACCCATGCCGGTCCTGCAGAGTACTTCTTCTGCAAAGACCTTTCTTTTGTGGCGAGGCAGATCCTGAAGTCCAAAGGCAACATTGTCAAGTGCAGACATGTGCGGGAAGAGGGCATAGTCCTGAAACACAAAACCGATGCCACGAAGCTGGGGAGCAACGTGCACGCCGGGCCCGGTCAGCATCCGGTCTTCCAGCGAAACGACTCCGTGATCGGGTGTTTCAAAACCGGCAATCAGCCGAAGTGTTGTTGTCTTCCCGCAACCACTTGGCCCCAGCAGGGCAAAAATCTCGTCTTCATTCACTTCAAAAGAGACGTCTTCCACTACGGGATTTCCCTTTTCAAACTCCTTGACAAGGTTTTTGACGTCAAGCAACATGGTTGCAAGCCTCACTCTTTTAGGATACCCGACAACTTTCCGGGTATTATTTAAATTCAGTCTATATAAAATAAGACTATTTTTCGCGTGAGTAAACCGGCTTTTTCTCCTGGCCATCCGGGCAGAGCACAAACAACCGTCCAGAGTCCATCGAACCCTCTATTGTGATAAACGGCATAAACAATTATGTTGGATCAACGTATACATCTCTGTTCGTCCATCAATCAATTCACGATCATGAACTATCCCATACCCACTATACTCATCCCTGTACTGATGTTGACCCTTTTGTACGGTTGTGGACCTACTGAAGAGGAGCGACAACAACAACAGGAAGAACAGCAACAGGCCAGGCTGGACTCCCTGGAACAGGTCTGGGAGGCCGAAATGGAGGCGATGCGCCAGGACAGCCTTCAACAGGCACGTGAAGACAGTATCGCACGTGCAGAGGCAGAGGCCGCAGAACAGCAGGAAGAAGAACAAAGAAGACAGGCTGTTCAGTTTGTTGAAAACGGCCCTTTTACCGTTCAGGTTCGTTCCTGGAGGAGTGAAGAGAGAGCCGAAGAGCACGCTGATTTGTGGAAATCGAGAGGCTACGATGGTGCCTACGTTGTCAAATACGGAGATGAGTCCACCGGCGATGTCTGGTTTCGGGTACGACTGGGAAATGTTCCCAGTTACTCGATGGCCCAACGGCTAAAACAGGAACTGCATACAAAACATAGTACAGAGTCCTGGATCGCCTCAACTGAAAATGAGCGTTGATCCATAGATATTATGGATCTCTTAGCTGCTGATTAACATTTATTTGTAGTTAACATTTTTATTTTGCTACTTTTAATTGCGCTCAAGTAGCGTCTCTCTTGATGAATAGTCAGGGCAACACACCTGAACCGTGTGTTGCCTTATTTACTTTCTCGCCACTTCGACCTTCAGCAGGTTTACCACATTTCCAGATACGGACATCAAACCATTGGCATCCCCGAGTCCCACCAGTAAAATTTTGATATTTTCCGAATGATCTGTCTTTCCCGAATTACTACACCAAACTGAAATTCCGTATCGTGATCAAATCTGTTTCAGACCTTAAGAATAGAATTCTATATTTGAAGCAGTTTCTGCACATTTACAACTACCATGACGAAAACGATTCAGATAGAACACCAGGAAAACCGGGACGTTGATATCCTCCGAATCGGAGGAGAATTGAATATCCACTCTGCCTACATTCTCGAACAATCAATTCTGAACCTGATGGAGAAAGGCCGTTATAAGTATGTAGTTAATTTTGAAAATATAGAGAAGCTGGCCAGTGCAGGCCTCGGGATGTTCATGGCACGAATTGAAGAGATTCGTGAGGCAAACGGGGACATCAAGTTCAGCAATCTCAGCAAAAAAGTGTACCATGTATTCGATTTGCTGGATTTTCCGACACTCTATGATATCTTCGATGAAGAAGAGGAAGCCGTTTCAGCATTCAGGTAGAATAAATCAAACAATCCCGACTCATCAGGCGTGAAGAAGAGCTCTCAGAAAACCACAAACTCCAAGAGTCAATTTCAGCTACGGACAATACTGGAGACCAGTCGTCTGTTGATTGAATCCCGAGATACGGATCTGATTCTGGACAATCTGCTTGACATCACCATGGGAAAAATGCTGGTCCCCAGGGGAGCGGTTCTGCTCTATGAGCCTGATCAACGTGCATACAAAGTCACAAGGGTCAAGGGAAAGGCGACTGTGCAGGAGGGCGACCAGATTACACTGCCCTGGAAATCCAATCAGTATCAACAAAACGTAATCGATCCGGCAGCTTACGACATTCCGCATCCCGAATTATTTATAGGCAAGAACCGTGGACTGTTTTTTAACCTGAAAACCAGCAGCCATCACCTCGGGTATCTCTATCTCGGCAGGAAAGGTGATGATGGCGTATTGAATGATCAGGAAATCGAATTCGTGGAGAGTCTCAGCATCATTTCTGCGGCTGCCATATCCAATTCCATGATGTTCAGTGAGATGCGCGCGGTAAACCGCCGGCTGGATCGACGCGTGAATGAACTCAACACGCTTTTCGACCTCTCCAAGGACTTCAGTATGACGGTAAACCCGAAAGAGATTGCCGGCACGTTCAAATTTGCACTGCTCGCACACCTTCTGGTCCGGAAATTTTTTCTTCTTTTCCTGATAAACGACGAGTCTCCGAAAATTATGTCCTCCAGCGGACTCACCCGAATGCCCACTGCAAAAGAGAGGCGTGACATATTCGACCTGCCAAAAGAGATACTGCGTGTTCAACCCCACCAGAAGAAATCCATTCCTTTTCTGAATGAAAACGATATTGCAATCCTGGTGGCACTACAACTACAAGGAGACAAGATTGCCGTTGTGGGAGTCAGTGAGAAGGCGAACCACCAACCGCTCTCCGAGTCCAATTTCAACTTTCTTCAATCGCTGGGTAATCTGGCTGTTCTTTCGATCCAGAAAACCATTCTGCTGAAGGAGCATATTGAAAAAGAACGGCTCGAAAAAGAGCTCGTCATTGCTCAGAATATTCAGAAAGGCCTCTATCCCGGTACTATTCCGAAAATCCCGACGCTCTCTGTCGCAGCAAAAAACATCCCCTCTCAGCATGTAGGGGGGGACTACTACGATATTGTCTATTCCCCGGACGGTAATCCGATTATTGCTATCGCTGATGTCACCGGAAAAGGATTCTCTGCCGCGCTGCTGATGGCCAATCTTCAGTCCATGCTTCATGTACTGCTTCCGGTTCCCATCTCCCTCAGCGAGGCAACCGGACGTATCAACAACCTAATCTTCCAGAATACACCGAGTGACAAGTTTATCACCTTCTTCTGGGCAAAATACTTCCATCAGGAAAATCGGCTGCGATATATCAACGCCGGGCACAACCCTCCGCTGTTAATACGAAATGGATCTGATACTGCCGAACAGCTGGACGAAGGCGGTATGATACTCGGCGTCATGTCCACATCAACACCCTACAAGGAGACTGATGTTACACTTCGAACCGGAGATATCCTCGTCTGTTATACAGACGGAGTTACAGAGTGTTTTGATAAAAACGGAGTCGAATACGGGGAAGAGAGGCTCACCGAAACCATTATGAGTGTTCGTGACGAATCTCCGGAAGAGATTCTGGATGAGATTGTTGATCAAGTAAACCGGTTTTCCAACAACCGTCTGTCGGACGACCTGACACTGATCGTCATCAAGGTAACGTAAGGAGTCCTGCTCCGATAATTCCCGGCATTCGCGTACCCCCCCGAACTTCTGCCACCGTCATCACACGCTGATACATTCGATACCGGTGCATTATCTCCTCTACATACTGGACAGTTTCGATCCCTCTTGCATATCCGTATTTCGCATCCTGGTAATAACGGCGTTGCATCAGCTGCAGAAGTGCCCGGGAGACCTGATCCCAATCATTCGGATTTCCATTCCGCTCAATCACAATACGTCGGGCATCCGCCATGTGACCCATCCCGACATTGTAGGTGGCAAGGGCAAACGACCACTGATTCAGACTGTCCAGATAGGCGTAGTGATCCAGGTGCTCTTTCAGTATGCGGGCTCCCTCCTGGATATTGACTTCCGGCTGATATAGCTCTTCGTATTGTACTTCTGAAAATCTCGGGATGATCTGCATCAACCCGACCGCTCCGGCCCAGCTTTTCGATGTCGGATTGAATTGAGACTCCTGCGCAATCATGGCCGTTAACATCAACCAGTCCAGATCCAGTGAGTCAGCAACCGACTTGATTACATCGTCATAAGGCGAAATCAGTCCTGTAGAAGGATAGAGCAAGCTCGGATTGAAATACTCTGCAATCTGAGGCCCGTTCTCAAAGTATCGCTGGCGAAGAACATTGAGAAATTCGGACCGTCGAGGCTGCCCACTGTCTGCTGTAAATCGAAAATGGCGATAGAGAAACTTATTCATGGAATCCAGAAGGTCCGGGGCATTCTTCCGGACGCCCCAGGCAATGGAGTCCCTCTCGGCAATAACAGGCCCGTCTTTCAGGCCATCCAAATAACGACTGGTCGCCTGAAACATGTTGTTATCAGAGACTGTCGCTTCAATCGAGCCATGGACAACATTTATCAGGAGAGATTCCGTATCCAGATCCTCGGTGATTGCCCGCACGTTGAGATCGTGCCCCTGTTCAATGAGATGGTTCACTGTATGATAATAGGAACTGTTCCGGCCTATGGTAATCTCCATGTCCGATTCAGCAAGCTCTTCAAGAGTTTGTGGAGGAGCCTTCAGATCCGAAGAGAAGACCACCATCTGGTCTACCAGATTATAGGGACGGGTAAACGAGACATAACGCTCCCGTTCCCGGTTAATCGTATAGTTGGCGGCAATAACATCTCCCTCCCCGGAATTAAGAATGTCATACGGGTTTTCATTACTCTCGATGATCACCACTTCCAGAATAAGATCCTGCTCCCGGGCAAATGCCTTGAGTAGTTCATATTCAAACCCAACCTCAATACCCTGATGTAAAAAATAGGTATTGGAACTATAGTGGGTAATCATTCGGAGCACGCCACTCTCCTTGATTTCCTGGAGGTCTCGCTCGACAGGCTCCTGAACAACGGGAACAAACTCCTGTGAAGTCTCATTTCCCCTACTGTCCGATTGAGACTGGCAGGAGAGTGAAAAGAGAACCAGAAGCAGAGGGACAACACGAACCTGCCACCTCTTCACATCGATGGGAATACGATTTATCATGAAACGTATCGTTCGTTGATGATTATCTTTTCAATCGATTCAAGAGACGCAACAGATTGATTTTTTTACGTGTTATCATAAAATGATAAACGTTAAAAAGTAATCGTTTCGTTCATTTCCGATTGAATCTCATCTCGAACTGATTTACCACTCTGAAAACAAACTTTAATGAAATATTATATGATAAAATATGTAAAATGTTCCTTACTTGGCAAAACATGAAGAGATTTTAACCCATACCAGCCAACAGGTTCAACCCGAAAAAACTCCCCAACAAGCTTTTAAACAAGTAATTTACCGAATTCGATCCATCGACTCGACCAGTTCCTGGTCTTTTTTGATGAACCGATACGCCTGCCAAAGGGAAATCAGAGAGAGGAGCAGTAACAGAACACTCAGCGCCTCACGCATCAGAAAGGATCCAATTCCACCCAGTGTAAACAGAATGGCTGCTCCCGTCGCCAGTGATGCGGTCTGGATGAAGGTCCCGAACTGAACCCATTTCATCTGTTTGTTACGGTCACGATAGAGAAATACGGCATAACCACCTGTCAAAATAGAGGCAGCAAGTAACGCCGTGAACAGCCAGCCGATCCAGTCGGCGGGATCCTGCATGGCCCGAAGGTAGATTGGTGTAAAGAAAATGAATCCGTTGAGTACGGTAGATATCAGCAGAAAAACCGTTTGTAATCGTTGAATCACTGATTAATTCCGTTTTTTTTCATTATTCGTGAAAAATAGGAATTCAGAGCATCGGATTCATCTGCTTTCGAAGTGAATTTATCGGGTCAACTTTCCAGCTCTTTTGGCGAAAGAGCCAACCGCCGAATAGAGAATTGGCACCACTACAAGTGTGAGGAACGTCGCAAAGGTCAATCCACTGATAATGGCGATCCCCATCGGCCCCCAGAATCCCGTACTTTCGGACCCCAGTTGAAAGTTCGGATTGAACTCCACAAACAAGTTTACAAAATCAATATTGATGCCGAATGTCAACGGCACAAGTCCCAGAATCGTTGTCGTAGCTGTTAAAAGTACCGGTCGAAAACGGATGACCCCCGCCTCAATGATAGCCTCCGCCTTGGACATACCTTTTTCGGTCAGCTGTTTTACATAGTCCAGAAGAACAACATTATTTACGCACACGATTCCCGCAAGCGAGATAATACCGATAAAGGTCATTAGCCCGAAAGCGGTTCTTGTAAGAATAAGCCCAAGCAATACACCGATAAGGCTCAGGCCAACCGCGACCATAATAATCAGGGGGGAGACCACATTGTTGAATTTGGCGAGCATCACCAGAAAAATCAGGGCAAACCCGATCAGCAGAGCCGACGTCAAAAAGCTGAAAGACTCCTCCTGATCTTCACTCTCACCGGTATACTCCATGGTATAACCGACCGGCAAATTTGATCGATACTCCTGCAAGAGCCCCTGTACTTCCGCCAATACCTCCGGGCCACTGAAGCCCGTAGCCGCCTGGCCCTCTACTGTAGCTGTCCGTTGAAGGTCCAGCCGGGTAATACTGCCAAGGCCAACCGCCTCTTCATAACTGGCAACAGAAACCAATGGGACAGAACCGCCCATTGTCCCGACCTGCAAATCACGCAGATTCTCAAGATCACGCCTGTCTTCGGGCCGGAGCCGGACTATTATGTCGTATTCGTCCTCTCCGTCCCGCCACTTACTCGTTTCCAGCCCGTTGTTGGCAATACGAATCGTCTGAGCAATGTCGGCCATATTCAGGCCAAACCTGCTGGCTCGTTCATAATCCACAAGAACCCGATACTCCGGCAGGCCTCCACTAATATTATTTCGTACATCTACCAGCCCCGGAATTTCTCGTGTGGAAGAAGCTTCCCTCAGTCGCTCCGTAACCTCTTCAGTGATTCGTACAATTTCCCCAAAATCCTGACCCGAAACCTCAATATTGACAGGCGGGCCGGTTGGCGGGCCTTGTTGCTCTCCGTCAATATTGACAATCACATCGGGGATATCCCGAACTACACCCCGAATCTTGTCCATTGTCATACCAGAAGGCTCCAGCCGCTCATCAAAATCGACCAGGTTGATGGTAATCCGCGATCGTTCAGGGCTCTGTGCCCCTCCGCCACCAAACATCGGATCTCCCGAAACCCCTACGTTTGTCTGCACAGACTCAATGTTTCCCCGGACTGCCGGATCTTCATCCATCAGGGTGTAGAGCCGTTCCTGTACATCCGCTGCAATTTCATTACTTGTTTCTACATTCATCCCGATGGGGCCATCAAGCTCAATAACCACATTGTTCGGATCCGTCTCCGGAAAAAATTCCACCCCGGTGGGAACCAGAGAGAAGAGAACAAAAATACTGATGAGAACACCCATGACCGAGTTCAGAAGCAGTGCTCTCCGATCGGTCAGGATCAAGGGCCGATCCGATTTTCGGAGCATACCCAGTCCGCCAACCAGTGCAACAATGGCCGGGAGCAGAAGCAAGAAGAACCAGACGCTCCCTTCAACAGCCCCTCCCAAAGAGACCAGTCCCAGTATGACGGAAATGAATCCGGCCAGAATAATTCCGATGTAGATAGAGTAAACCCCACCAAGAAAAATCGCCTCGACAAAATGCACCATAATCAACAGAGCTCCCAAAGCAGCTGCGACACCTGCAATAGCGAGAAGCAGGCCACCGGCCGGAGAAAACAGGTTGACGGCTCCACCGATGATCGCCAAAACCAGTGCGAGTGTCAGACTCCCGAGAGCCAGGGTGTTTCGAAGCATCGCATAAGAACCCGAATAGTCTCTCTGTAGCATCCAGTGAAGAAATCCACGATAGCCTTCGATGACATTAGGCAGCGTCCGGGTTGTAAAGCGTTCTGCCAGCGGACGGATTGCATACCTGTAGGAAAAGTAGAAAAACAGAATGGCAAGGAGGGTGACAACCAGCATGGTCGCATTGGCCAGGCCGATAGCAGCCGTGGCAAATACACCTGTTGCAATGGACAACCCCTTCATGAACGGAGTCATCGGCTTTTTCTCTTCATCGTCCAGACGAACCAGGTAGGCCGTCAAAACGGGATAAAGAACCAGAGCCACAAACAGGGAACAGAGCAGAACAATGATCAATGTCATCGGCAGGTAGCTCATGAACTGCCCGATAATACCGGGCCAGAACAGCATGGGGGTAAATGCAGCAAGCAGTGTAGCAGTTGCCGCAATCAACGCATAGCCCACTTCATCGGTAGCCAGCCGGGCCGCCTCAAAACGTTCATAGCCCATTTCCCGGTATCGGTAGATATTTTCCACGACAACGACGGAGTTGTCCACCAACAGGCCGAGCGCAATAATGAGACTGAACAGAATAATAAAGTTCACTGAAAGCCCCATCGCGTTCAATACGATAAAGCCGACAAAAATAGAAAGCGGAACAGCGGTTCCCACTAACAGGGCGTTACGAACACCAAGAAAGAAAACCAGAACCAGCACGACAAAAAGCATCCCGCTGATAATGCTGTTCTCAAGATCGGCAATCAGGTCCAGAATCTGTTCGCTCTGATCTCCGGTTATCAATACATTTGTACCGGCCGGCAGGGGGAACTCTTCAACAATCCGGCTCACCGCCTCGGTGGTCTCCAGGATATTCACCCCCGGACGTTTTTTAATATTCAAGCTGATGACCTGATTATCCTGAATTTCGGATTCATCGATATCGACCATCTCTCCGCCCTGATCGACCTTGTAGGCGCGTAGCCTCGCAAAACTCTCCCGATCCTTGAATCCGAAAAGTACGTCTGCGACATCCCTCATATAGACCAACCCGGCACTTGTATTCTCTTCTTCCATGGGCCGAGCCACGACCAGATCCTCAATCTCCCCGGGTTGGTCAAACTCTCCGCTGACCCGCACGAGATAGCTCATCCGGTCCACATCCACCGTCCCTCCTGGAATGGTCAGGTTTTGATTCTGAATCGCCCCGACAAGCTGGCCCAGTGTCAAACCGTATCCATTCAGAGCTCCAAGATCGACTTGAACCTGAACCTCCCGTTCGATATCACCAACTACTTCCACCTCGCGGATACCCGACACAGATTCCAGTTCGTCCTCCAGGCTTTCGGCTACTTCGGCCAACCGTGAGATTGGATAATTTGCAGACAGGTTTACCGTCATAATTGGAATGTCGTCCAGGTCGATCTCGACGATCATCGGTTCTTCCACATCCGGCGGGAGCTCTGCGCGAGCCAGGTCGACCCGTTCCCGAACCCTTTGACTTGCTTCGACCATGGACATATCAAGGTCAAACTCAACAACCACACTACTGAAACTCTCTGTCGTGGTCGATCGGATCTCCTTCACTCCATTAATCCCCTGTAACTCCCGTTCAATCGGCTGCGTTACCAGTGACTCCATGTCTGCAGGGCTGATCCCCGGATAGACCGTGTTGATAATGAACATGGGAATCTCAATCGACGGATTCGACTCCTTCGGAATTGAGCTATAACTGAATGCACCGACAATGACCAGAATCGCTGTCAGTACAACGACAACAGTTCTGTTCTTCAGAGTTAATTCGATTAGTTTCATAGTATCTGTTGGAACACGTTAATCTCTTCGAGCCGGGTTTCCGTCAGGCCCATTTGTTTTCCCTTTTCCGGTCAATCATCGCCGGCTTTGAAGCATGCGAATCTTTTCTTCTGAACTGCTGGATTGTACAATGTTGAGTCGATCTCCCATGTTGAGGGAACTCAACCCCGCCACAACAATCTGGTCCCCGGACTCCAGCCCGGTTGTGATCTCGATCAGGGATCCATAAGCAAAACCGGCTTCCACTTCGACCAGCTCGGCTACAGGATATCCCGACTCTTCCATTGTCCGAAACACATAGATGGCAGACTCGTCTCGAACAATCGCAGTTCTCGGAATGACAATCGCATTTTCAATCGTTGTACGTTTTACCTGAATGTCCACAACCATCTCTGGCTTCAGTTCACCATCTTGGTTATCAAGTTCCACCTCTACCGGAAACGTTCGGGTCGCCGCGTCGATCAGTTCCCCGGCAAATGTCACCTGGCTCTCCAGTCTTCTGTTTCCCAGTGCACGAATCATGATTCTGGCCGGTGATCCGTCCACAATCTGTCCACTATACCGTTCAGGTATCCCTGCCACAATCCGAACCCGGCTGTTGTCCACCAATCGAACCACAGGCATTCCGGGACTGACCAACTCGCCTTCACTGACAAAACGCTCCTCGATCCGGCCACCAAACGGGGCTTTGATATCACTGTCATTCAATTGTTTTTCGGCCTGGCTCAGTTGGGATCTGGCCTGATCTCTTTGTGCACGTGCCGCACGATAATCCTGTGTACTGATAATCTCATCCTCATAGAGGGCTTTCATCCGATTGTACGTATCCTCCGCCAGCTCGAAAGAAGTTTTTGCAGCTTCGTACCGGGCACGGCTCAATCGATCGTCCATTCGAACGATAACCCCATCTTGCTCAACCGATTCTCCTCTTCTGAGTATGGACTCGACACGGCCGGAACTCTCAGATGATATTACTGCGTCGTCCAGTGCTTCGATGACTCCGGTCACCCGAATGTAATCTTCGAATGAACCTCTCTCCACCTCCATCGTCTCTACAGGAACCATTCGAACCCGCTCGGCGTCCTCAGAATTACCGTTATCTTCATTCATACAGCCTGCAAGTGAGAGAAGCAGCAGTGCTGCCGCAATGGGTATACTGTTACGTCGTTTCATTATGCTTCCATTTCTAACATTTACGGATTGGTTTCTGCGACCGGTTTGCCTGTCACTCTGTCAAACCGACTTTTGGCTGCAAGATAATCGTGAACAGCGGACAGATAAGAGAGACGGCTTTGATCCAACAGTGATGAAGCCTGCCGCTCCTCCAGTGGTGTACCGGCCCCTTCATTCAGGCGCCGAAGTGCATTCTCATAGTTCGTTTCTGCCCGTTCAATATTTCGCTGCTGGCTCATGATTCGCTGGTAGGCTGTCTCCAGATCACGGATTGCCTGTTCCACCTCGAGCCAGACACTTTCCTCGAGCATTTCATGGTCGATCTCAGCCTGTCTGATTTCGATTTTATTCTGTTGCATTCGGGAACTGCGCTGAAACCCGTCAAACAGATTCCACTGAAACTGCAGGCCGACCGATACAGTAGGATCCCAGTAGGAGTTGTCAAAAAAGCCTCGTTCACGAGTGTTATAGCTGAAAGGATCACCCTCACGTTGTGAAACCACCTGACGATTGTCTGGCACCTGCCCAACCCAACCAGCGTTCGCAACAGCATTCAATGTCGGCAGATATCCGGATCGAGTAATATTCCGATTCACCTCCAGAAGGTTCAGATACCCCTCTGCCTGATTCAGGTCGGGCCGCCGCTGAACTGCCAGATGATAAGCCTCTTCGAGGCTAACAGTCTGTGGGTCCAACTTCTCTTCAATTTCGAGCTCTCCACGAAGGTGAACGGTTGTCTGCACCGGGACACCAAGCATCAACGCAAGATTGCGTATTGCAATTTCTGCACGGTTCTCCGCTGCGATCAAATCTGTCTCAAGATTTACCAATTCTACTTCCGCACTCATGCTGTCGTACCGGGAAAGAAAACCCGCTTCGACAGAAGCTTGCGTCTCTTCCAGTGTCCGTTCCAGCCGTTCAACACTGCTTCGCATCACACGTGCCTGCTCTTCGGCCAGCAACGCGCCGTAGAAAGCGGACTTAATCTGGTCAACAACCTGTTGTTGCTCAAATTGAAACTGATCCTGATTGATCTCCTGAAGCTGGCGTGCACCCTTGATAGCCGCAAATGCAGATCCATTGTAGAGAGTTTGAGTTACCGTCACTCCGGCATTGAACTGATTATCGACGGCAAACGGATTGTCGCTACCTGACGGAGACACTCCCGCATCGTCCATCCCCTGTTGCTGCCGATCCATAAACTCTTCAAATGTAATCGGCTCGGTTCCCGCATCCATATCTGTTCTCGCCTGTTCGTTGAATGAAAGCCACTCGAGCGATCCAAACAGGTCAAACAAGCTTCCGGCATCTGATCCAGCAAACGGATTCGGAGATACGACATTTCTGATGTAGGAGCTGGATGCACTGACCTGCGGATATACCGACCCCCAGGCTTCCCGAATCTGCTGATCTGCCATCTCCAGATTCAAAGCTCCCTTTCTCAACATATAGTTGTTGACCAGGGCAATCTGAATGGCTTCGTCCAGGGTAATGGTGATCTCCTCCTCATCCATTCTGTTCACCGGATCCGTAACAGGAGTAAATGCCGTAGCCAACAGGCAAAAGATGGTAATTTCGACTACTTTCATTTGGCTGTACATCCTCATTGACTTAAATGATCAATTTCCGGAGCGTCATTCTCCTTTCATCCCCTTTTCAAGTACCTTTAACAGTAACGGGATCAATGCGTTCAGATCTACATCCATATCGTCGATCAGTGCATAATCATGTTTTCGATTACAAAGTTGCGTCATCTGAACCACTCCTCTGGAACAGGACCACACCAACAGAGCGAGTTCTTTCGGATCGTACGAATCGTCAATCGAACCATCTTGCATTCCAACCTGCAAACATCGAACAATATAGGTTAAGGACTGTTTCGCATGCTCCTTACACTGTTTTGCAATCGGGTTCTCTTTAAGAAATTCCTCGTCCTGTATGGCCTCATAGTGCGAAAAAGCCTGAAAATAGAGAGGCATCTCACGAACAAATGTCAGATAGACTTCCCCCAGGGCACGAATCATCTCCAGTCCACTTCTATCCGTGGTCAGAACCTCTCCAAAACGATCGTTCAGTTTTTGGGAACCCCGCTCACAAATTGCCAGATAGAGAGCCGTCTTGTTCTCAAAGTAGAGATAGAGCGTTCCCTTGCTCACTTCGGACTGCTCCGCAATCTCGTCCATGGTGGCCGCATCAAATCCGCGTTCCAGGATAATCTCTTCGGCCGCATCGATGATGGACTCTCTTCGTTGTCTCTTTTCCCGCTCTTTCCGGCCGATTCGAATCACAAAACCCTTTTTTTGACTGACAGTCATTTTATGAACGGCGGTCAAAATAGCAGGTTTTTCAGGATAAAAAAAGTGGCTTTTAACAAAATTGAAGACATTCTATAAGAGAGGATATAAATAGATACCAGATTGCAGTGGAATCTATTAACAGGTATGAAAGGCTTTATTATGACCCGTAGTCATAAAAACAGCGACCGCAACAGAGTTTCAGACTCTCTTTCCACCACTCAGCAGATAGAGTACCGCCATTCGAACCGCCACACCGTTGGTGACCTGATTGAGAATGACAGCCCGTTCACTATCGACCACATCGCTCTCCAGCTCCACTCCCCGGTTTACGGGTCCTGGATGCATGACCGTAAAATCCGGGTAACGCTCCAGGTGCTCCATACGGATCCCGAACTTCTGATAATACTCTCGAAGGCTTGGGAACAGTCCGGTACTTCTCTCCTGTCTTTCCAGCTGGATTCGAAGAGCCATGGCGATATCACACCACTTGAGCGTCTCTTCGAGATCGTAGGAAATATGAACTCCAAGTTTTTCCACGTAGAGAGGCATGAGCGTTTTGGGGCCGCAAAGAAGGACCTCAGCACCCAGCTTCTTCAGGCCAATAAGATTGGAGCGAACCACCCGGCTGTGTGAGATATCTCCGATAATGGCAACTTTTCGCCCCTTTAGTTCCGGATGGATCTGCTGCATTGTAAACATGTCGAGCAGTGCCTGAGTAGGGTGCTCATGAGCTCCGTCACCGGCGTTGATGATGGAAGCGTCCACCAGGCGGGTCAGAAAATCCGGAACCCCGGGGCTCTCATGGCGGACCACCACCATATTGATCTTCATGGAACTGATATTCCGGATGGTATCCTTGAGCGACTCTCCTTTTTTAGCGCTGGAGTTTCCGGTAGAAAAATTGACGACGTCCGCCCCCATCCTCTTCTGGGCCAGCTCGAACGAAAGCCGGGTCCGGGTACTGTTCTCATAGAAAAGATTTACAATAGTCTTGTCCCTCAATGTGGGGACCTTTGGAACCGGCCTATCCAGAATCTCCCTGAAATAGCGAGCCTGCTCCAGAATATAGAGAATATCCTCTCTGGAGTACGCCCGAAGCCCGAGCAGATGCTTCTGGCCAAAATGATACTCAACCGACCCGGTTTCGGTCGAATCAACCATGATCTTGCTCCATATCTACATTCACCAGATAGACGGCGTCTTCGCCATCCAGCTCTTTCACTTTTACCTGAACTTCTTCATTCTGATGTGTCGGAACCCGGATTCCCACATAATCTGCCGTGATCGGAAGCTCTCTGTGACCACGGTCGACCATGCAGCAAAAATGAATGGATCTCGGACGTCCGTAATCCATCAGGGCATCCATCGCAGAACGAACTGTTCTTCCCGTATAAAGTACATCGTCCACGAGAATAACATCCCGATCATAGAGGTCGAATGGAATCTCCGTTATCTGGACAGCCGGCACTTTCAAACGAGTTCGAAAATCGTCCCGATAGAAGGTTACATCAAGAATTCCGAAATCCGGCCGTTGGCTATATTCCGATTCAATCACATTCAGGATTCTCCGGGCGATATGAACTCCCCTCGTCTGCATACCGATCACAGCCGGGTGTGCCGCATCATCAAAAGGCTCAAGAATCTGGTGAGCAAACCGCTTAAAAGTGCGGTTGACATCCTCGGCCGGCATGATTTTTGTAATCTCCAAGCGGATACCTCTGGGGAATTTTTGAAAATGAAATTAGGAATAGATCCGGTAGGACACAAAAAGAGTGTCCGATTTTCGGATATTCAGGCAATTTTCGAAACCAGCAGGTCGACAGAAGACAACAGCAGGGCTCAAGTAGAGAAGACTTCTTTCATTTCGAAGCGGTTTTGACTATTATTGAACGCATTTTTACCAATCGAATGGACTACTGATCAAAGATATTCTGTTATGAAAATTCATGAGTTTCAGGCGAAAGAGATTTTGAAACAATACGGCGTCGCTGTGCCCGCCGGAATTTCGGCAACTTCTGTTGACGATGCAGTCAAGGCAGCGGAAAAAATGAAGTCGGAGGGGGCTACTCTTTTTGTAGTAAAAGCACAGATCCATGCCGGAGGACGAGGAAAGGGTCGAACCAAAAAAAGTAACGCCAAAGGAGTTATCCTCTGTAAAACGATCGATGCCGTACGGGAAGCGGCGGAATCACTGCTCGGAGATACTCTGGTCACGATTCAAACCGGTGATGCAGGGCAGGAAGTCAAGACCATTTATGTCACCGACGGGGTAGACATTGACCAGGAGTTCTACCTCGGCATTCTGCTCGATCGATCCAAAAGCAAGAATGTCATTATGGCTTCCACCGAAGGGGGAGTAGAGATCGAAAAAGTCGCTGAAGAGACCCCTGAGAAGATCATCAAGGAGTGGGTCGAACCGGGGATGCAGATGCAACACAATCAGGCCCGGCGGATCGCCTTTGCACTCGGGTTTGAAGGTGACGCCTTCAAAAAGGCGGTTAAATTTATCCTCGCACTCTACAAGTGCTACGAAGAAACCGATGCAAACATGGTGGAGATCAACCCGATGGTCCGGACTCCGGACGGCGATGTTTATGCACTGGATGCCAAATTCACATTTGACGACAACGCCCTGTACAGACAGAAGGAGTTTACGGCGCTTCGGGATCTGTCCGAAGAAGATCCAACGGAAGTTGAAGCCTCCAAATTTGACCTTAATTACATCAAACTGGACGGCAACGTAGGTTGCATGGTCAATGGCGCCGGACTGGCCATGGCTACTATGGATATCATCAAGCTTTCCGGCGGTGAACCAGCCAACTTCCTGGATGTAGGAGGAGGCGCCAATGTTGATACGGTAAAAAATGGTTTCCGAATTATCCTGGAAGACAAAAATGTGAAGGCTATCCTGATCAATATCTTCGGCGGAATTGTTCGTTGCGACCGCGTCGCCAATGGAGTTATTGAAGCCATCAAGGACCCGGAGATTGCCAAGAAAGTGCAGAATGTACCGATTATCGTCCGGCTTCAGGGCACGAACGCAGAAGAGGCCAAGGAGATTATTGACAACAGTGACCTTAATGTCATCTCTGCTGTTCTTCTCAAGGAGGCGGCAGAACAGGTTTCAAAAGTGCTGGCTGCCTGAACCAGGCAACCAGCAAACCGGTTCAAACCGTTACAGAATTCCCGGAACCTCGCTGAATGCAGCTTTCAGCTTTTTGCCAGCGAGTGATTCATTTACATTCAGAAGATGGTCTCCAATCTTCTCAAGACGGCTCAGATAGTCCAGGTACATAACGCCGGCTTTGGTCGAATAGACACCTTTTTCAAGACGCTCGTAGTGAAAGGTCTTGAGCTGATCGCGCATCGTGTTGATCTGGTTCTCGACATCAATCGCGCCCTGAAGGTCCACTTCGCCATTATTTCTGTCCAGGTTGGAGCGCATGAGTTGAATGGCGTTATGAATCAGGTCCAGCATGTTGCCGATCTCTTTCTTGGCATCGTCCGGAAGTTCCAGATCTTCACCCTGCATCTGTTCAAACGTCTTGGACATCTGGAAGTAGAGATCCCCAATCCGCTCCAGGTCATTGACAATGCTATGCATGGCCCGTATTCGCCTTGTAGCTGAATCTGAAAGGTTAAACCCGGAAATACGTGTCAGATACTCTGCAACTTCCAGTTCGATATTATCCGTAATCTGCTCCCGTTTTTTGATCTTCTCGAGAAACCGGTCCTGCTTCTTCTGTTTCTTGAAGAAGAGCCCCACAAAGCTAAAGTGCATCTTCTCGATCAGCCGGCCAAACTGCTCCACCTCTTTGTGAGCCTGCGCAATGGAGAGCTCCGCAGAGGACATCAGCCCCGCGGAAATATATCTGAGACGGAACGGGCTTTCGTCTTCTTTCTCTTTTTGAAGGTACTCCACCATCCGGATAATTTTCGGGACAAAGCCGATCAGAAGCAGCACGTTGATCACATTAAAGGAAGTATGAAACAGAGAGAGCGCGAGCGTTGCATTCGTCCTGGAAACGTCATCCGTACCAAAGACGGAACTGTCCGTATGAAAGAACTGCATCAACTGATCGATACCCATCAAAAACGGATTCATTATCAGCAGCATCCAGACCACCCCGATTACATTAAAAAAGAAGTGAAAACGGGCTGCCCGCTTGGCCTGTACATTTCCAACAAGTGCAGCGATATTGGCCGTGATGGTGGTTCCGATGTTCTCTCCCAGAATCATCGCTGCAGCGATGGGAAAACTAATCCAGCCCTGAAACAGCATTACCAGTGTGATGGCTGTTGCCGCGGAGGAGGATTGAGTTAAAAGCGTAAGTATGGTTCCAATACCAACAAACATCAAGATGGAGAAGAATCCGAACTCGGTGAAAGAGTCCAGAAACGCGAACATCTCCGGATTTTCCTGAATGTTCGGAACCGCATCCTTGATAAATTCGAGCCCGATAAACAGAATTCCGAAGCCAATCATCGCTTCGGCCAGGTACCGCCACTTCTCGCGACCAAAAAACATAAACGGAAAAAAGATCCCGATGAGCATGATAGCGATCGGTGTAATCTCCATCTGAAACCCGAAAATCGCTACCATCCAGGCCGTCACCGTTGTCCCGATATTGGCCCCCATGATTACTCCGGTGGACTCGATAAAGGTAATCAGCCCTGCATTAACAAAACTGACCACCATGACGGTTGTCGTTGTGGAGGACTGAGTGATGGTTGTGGCACCAAAACCGGTGAGAATCCCTTTGAACCGTGTTGTCGTCATCCCTTTCAGGATGGATCGAAGACGGCTGCCGGCAACCTTCTGCAGGCCGTCACTGAAGACCTTCATCCCATAGATGAATATTCCAAGTGAACCGACCAGCTGAAAGAAGTCAAACAGGGTATAGTTCATAGAGGTCCGGCTTTGTTCAGGTCAATGTCCGCACAACTTCTGGCACAATTCCCGAAAAGATAAAGAAGATTATGAAAATATTAAGGAGAGATGCACAGGAACTCTCCACGCAGAGTTGTTAACAATTCGGTAATATGATCATAACATAGAAGTAATGATCTCTGCATAGTTTTTTGGTAATCCATGATATCGTGATAGACAATCAGTCTTAATACAAAATACCAATACTGAAATAATGAAATTAACCATTCCGGCAATCCTGCTAACTCTTTTTGCCATCTCCTGCAGTAGCGGAGGTGACTCCCCTTCCAATGGGACCGAAAACAGACTGGACATCCTCGGGGCCGGAGCAACCTTTCCGGCTCCACTGATCACCGCCATGGCAGACGAGTACCGTGACCTGACTGACAATCGCATTACCGTTAACTATCAGTCCATTGGCTCGGGTGGAGGAGTTCGACAATTTATTGAACAGACGGTCATGTTCGGTATGAGTGAAGCATATCTCTCCGATGAAGTGATGGAAGATGTACAGGAGAACACCGGAGGAACAGCGTTTAACATCCCTATCACACTGGCCGATGTCGTCCCTACATACAATCTTCCCGGGATCAATGAAGAACTGGTCTTCAGCGGGGAACTGCTTGTAGATATCTTCCTCGGAAAAATCACCCGATGGGACGACCCTGCAATCACCGAACTGAATCCGCAGGTCGATCTGCCACAGATTCCGATCACCGTTGTACACCGTTCAGACGGCTCGGGAACGACCAACGTCTGGACCAGCTATCTGTCGAGAGTTTCTGACGAATGGCGAAACAAGATCGGATTTTCGACCAGTGTCAACTGGCCGGCCGGGCTGGGGGGAAACGGAAATGAAGGAGTGGCCGGTGTCGTTCAGAGCACACCCGGATCCATCGGGTACAACAGTCTCTCCTATGCACTCCTGACCAACCTCTCATATGGCGCCGTCATCAACAGCTCCGGGAATACCATCAGCCCCAGCTTCGCTGCCACATCCGAAGCGGCCAACATCGACCTTCCCGAGGATACAAGGATTCTCTTTACCAATACCCCGGCAGAAAACGGGTATCCGATTGCCGGCTTTACCTGGATGCTTCTTTATGAACACCTGGACCAGAATAATGCCATCGAAAATCGCCAGGAAGCGGAAGAGCTGGTACGGTTTGTGATCTGGACCGTTACCGACGGACAGGAGCTCTCGGAATCGTTGGGTTTTGCCCGACTCCCGGATGCTGCGACCAACAGAGGATTTGAGATGATCCGTCAGCTAAAGTGGGACGGAGAGGAGATCGGACGAATTCTAATGGAAGAAGAGGGGCATCTGTAAAAAGTGAACTCCACCACAAACGTTCACTCACCTGTAACCCACTGGCAACATGGCGCGTAACGATCAACAGGCAGATAGCCAAATGGACCTGAAAAAATCTCCATCCGCACTCTATCACTGGCTGGGAGACCGAATCTTCTCCTCTCTATCCGTAACGCTGGGTATCACGATTATTCTTCTCGCCCTGGGAATGGCGTGGGTTCTTTTCGCCGAGGGAGCCGCTGCCCTTCGTGAGTTCGGGTTCTTCGGTTTTCTTACAGGTACCACCTGGGACCCAGCTGTTCAACTACAATTCGGGACGTGGCCGTTTTTGTTCGGAACCCTGATCACCAGTGGAGCCGCACTGGCCATCTCCATCTTTCCCGCAATTGCTGTCGCGATCTTCTCGGCAGAATATGCACCCCGGTGGCTCTCTGCCATAATCGACAATCTGGTTCAGCTGATTGCGGCTATCCCCAGTGTCGTAATTGGTATCTGGGGTATTTTTGTTCTGGCACCCTGGCTGCGGGACACCATTTACATGCCAGTCTATCTCTGGGCGGAAGCCAGTATGCCGGCACTTCTTCCCCTGCTGGGAAATCCGATCGGATACGGAATGGCAACCGCGACCATTGTTCTCTCTCTGATGATCGTTCCATACACGACCGCCCTGACCAAGGACGCCATTCGTTCCGTTCCGGTTGCACAGCGTGAAGCGTCCAGAGCGCTTGGAGCCACTCGCTGGGAGGTCATTCGTATGGCGGTTCTGCCCTACGCCCGAAGTGGAATTATGGCCGGGGCCATCCTCTCTCTGGGCCGGGCAATTGGGGAGACCATGGCTGTCGCCATGTTGATCGGCAACAAAAACACACTGCCTTTCTCCATCTTCGGTGCCGGAGCCACTATGCCGTCTGTCATCGTAAATGAGTTCCGGGAAGCCGTTGAGAACCTACATGTATCGAGTCTCATGGCAATCGGCTTTGTCCTGTTTATTCTGGCTCTGGTGATCAACCTGATAGCAGCCTACATCACACGAAAACTGTCAATTTCCGGAGGGCAGACCATATGAAAAGCATGAGATACCGCTCAATCAGGGATCGGATCATGGAAGTTCTTCTCGTGATCACAACCATCCTGGTGATTCTGCCTCTGTTGATTATCATCTACCACGTCGTAACAAACGGAATCAGCGCTCTCAACTGGGATCTTTTCACCGAAGAACTGGGGTCACCCTCCCGGGCCATGCAGGGTCGTCCCACCGGCCTGATACACACCATGTTCGGAACACTCGTTGTCGATTTTCTGGCACTGGCTATCGCTGTGCCCGTTGGGATCGGCGCAGGAATCATGCTTGCCGAATATCCCGAACATAAATTAAATCCACTTCTTCGGATTATGAATGATACGCTGAATGGAATGCCCGCCATTCTGAAAGGGCTCTTCGCCTTTGCTCTGATTGTGAAACCGATGGGAACCTTTTCCGGGTTTGCCGGTGGAGTCGCACTCTCCTTTGTCATGATTCCAATCATTGCCAGAACGACGGAGAGTGCTTTAATGTCTATTCCCTGGACCATTCGCGAGGCTGGATTGGCAATCGGCCTTCCCAGATGGAGAGTGGTCCTGTCTACCGTGGTTCCAGCTGCTAAAACAGGTTTAGTGACCGGTATTCTCATTGGGTTCGCGCGGGCCGCCGGTGAAGCTGCGCCCCTTCTTTTTACCTCTTTTGGCAATAACTACCTGCCCAACAGCTGGATCGGCTTTCTGCTGAATCCGGTAGACACCCTTCCCCAGCGTCTCTATAGCCTGGCGATTAGTCCTTACGCCGAATGGCACAGCATGGGCTGGGCAGCAGCCATCGTTCTGCTCGGCTTCGTGATATGCTGTTTTATTGCTGCCCGGTTTGCAACCAGAGAGAAATTTAACGTATCGTGAAAAAACTGACCCAAAATCCATTGGTTATGAGCAATACCCACTCACAGGAACCCGGGGTTCGAATTACAAACTTGCATACCAGGCCTATGAATGTTCGGATGGAGACCAAAAATCTGACTGTGACCTACGGAGAAACGATCGGTGTAGACAACATCTCCATCCCGATTGAGAACAAGAAAGTCACCGCGTTGATTGGGCCTTCCGGATGTGGAAAAAGCACGTTTCTTCGGGCTCTTAACCGAATGCACGACCTGACAAGAGCCGCACGGGTTTCGGGTGAAGTCCTGCTGGACGGGGAGGATATCTATGCACCGGATGTAAACCCTGTCTTGATCCGGCGAAAAATCGGGATGGTGTTTCAGAAACCCACCCCGTTCCCCACCATGTCCATTTTTGACAATGTGGTTGCCGGCCTTAAATTGGTTGGTATTCGGGACAAAAAAAACCTCAAAGAGACCTGTGAACGTGCATTAACAAACGCCGCTCTCTTCAACGAAGTGAAGGACCGTCTGGGCGACCCCGGTGTGAGCCTTTCCGGCGGCCAGCAGCAGCGTCTCTCCATTGCCCGGGCCCTGGCTGTCGATCCGGAGGTTCTGTTGATGGATGAACCGACCAGCTCTCTCGACCCACAAGCGACGAGCCGCATCGAAGAGCTGATTCATACTCTGAAGGATCAGGTAACCATCGTTGTCATTACCCACAACATGCAACAGGCAGCACGGGTTTCGGACCGGACGGCATTCTTCTTTGAAGGCAGCCTGGTAGAGATGGGAGAGACGCAGTCATTGTTCACAAACCCTCGGGAAAAACGAACAGAAGAGTACATCACCGGCCGGTTTGGATAGGGCGGCATGTTACCAAAGAAAAATAATCATGTGGAGATAACCCGATGAGAACAGTTATTCAGGAGCACCTCGACGATCTTGAGAGAGACCTCATTATCATGTCCAAAATGGTCATCACGGCCATACAACGATCTGTAACCGCCCTGAAGGAGCAGGACCAGGAAGAGGCGGTCCAGATTAAAAAGGACGACAAGCAGATCAATGAAATAAGATGGGAAATTGAAGAGAAGGCGATCAAACTGATCGCCACTCAGCAGCCGGTGGCAAGAGACCTTCGGAAGATGATCGCTATTCTGAACATCATTACAGATCTGGAACGAATGGGAGATCATGCCGGTGGTATTGCCAGCATTACCCTGAAACTTGGAGACGGCCCCTCGGTCAAACCCCTGATTGACATTCCCAGAATGGCCGAGATATCGGTCGGAATGATTGAAAACGCCTTGACCGCCTACAAGGAGAGAGACGAGAGAGCGGCCCGGGCTATTCACAAACAGGACGATCAGATCGATGACCTCTATAACCAGATCATCCGGGAACTGGTCTCTATCATGATCGAGGATCCCAAAACCATCACCCGATGCACCTATCTCATCTGGGTTGCTCACAATCTGGAGCGGATCGGAGACCGGGTCACCAACATCTGTGAACGAATTATCTACCTGGTGACCGGTAAAATGATCGGGGAGATCACAGAAGAGGACTGAACCACCATCGAACCCTCATCAACCAACACCGTTCTGATTACAGCACTCCCTTCCAGACTGTATCAACAAACCGAACCGGTTTTCCAGCTGTCAAACACCACCTGAAACCGGTCGGCCAGATTCAGCATTTCCAGACAGAGCCTGTTCAGTGATTCAGTAGCCGGGACAAACGAACGGGCAGCAACGCAATGCCAGTGAGATCTTTCGTTCAGAAATGTAAGTTCCAGCTCATACCCTCGCTTCTGGAGCTGCGAGGCAAGCCGGTAAAGTCTTTCCTCCTCCGGCGAAACAAACCGAAACTGAATTTCATGCTCCTGATTCGGATTCTCTTCAATCGCATCGTAAAGATGCATCATAACGGATCACTTTGAAAAGGCAAAAACAGGATCCAACCCATTCCTGCCCAGGATTACGATTCTCTTGACTTCTGATCGTACGATCCCGCTATCCGCGCCACCTTACAAAATGATTCCAATTCCGGCACCCTTCCGGCTATCCTACGCGCCGGCTTCGACCTTCAGCCCGTCGACAATCTCTGCGTAGTAGGATTCGTACTCGGCTACGAGTCTACCCACTTCGAATCGCTCTGCCTGCTTTCGGGCATTCCTTGCAAGTTTTTTGTGGAGCTTTTCGTTCCGGAGAATCTCTACGGCATAACGCCCCATCTCTTCCACATCGTCCAGATCACACAGATACCCCGTTTCGCCATGCACATTTACTTCGGGAAGGCCCCCAATATTGGAGCTGATCACCGGTACACCACACGCCATCGCCTCAAGAGCAGCAAGGCCAAATGTTTCGCTTCCGGACGGAATCAGAAAGAGATCGGCAATGGAGAGAACCTCTTCGACCCGCTCCTGCTTTCCAAGAAACCGGACATTGTCACAAATTCCCAGATCCCGGCAACGCTGTTCCGCACGATTCCGGTCCGGTCCGTCTCCGACCATCAGCAGCTTGGCGTCAATGCCACTCTGGAGTACCTTGTGAAAGATAGTAACCACCTCCGGTACACGCTTCACCTCCCTGAAATTTGAAACGTGCACAACGACTTTCTCATCATTCGGGCAAATCGCCTTTTTGAAGTGATCTTTTCGGCTTCGCTTGAACCGATCCAGATCGATAAAGTTGGCGATGACCCGAATCTCTTTTTTGATGTCGAAGCGTTCATAGGTCTCCTTTTTCAGATAGTTGGAAACCGCTGTGACACCGTCACTCTGGTTGATCGAGAAGTCGACCACCCTCTTGTAGGTCGGATCACTCCCGACAATGGTGATATCAGTTCCGTGAAGTGTCGTGATGATCGGCACATGTGCGGCCGCACCGCCCATGATCTGCTTCGCAAGATAGGCACTTGTGGCATGGGGGATCGCGTAGTGGACGTGGAGGACATCCAGTTTTTCATACTCGATCAGATTCACCATTACGTTCGCAAGGGCCAGGTCATAGGGCGGATATTCAAACAGCGGATAGCTGCTGAGATCCACCTCGTGAAATGTGATATTGGCCTGAAACGTATCCAGTCTCGCAGGCCGTGCATAGCTCAGAATATGGACGTTGTGCCCTCTTTTGGCCAGCCCCTTGGCCAGTTCCGTCGCAACCACTCCACTCCCGCCAAATGTCGGGTAACAAACAATTCCTATATTCATATTCTCAAATGTATCCATACGATTCTACTACACAATTTCCGGCCTCTTCGTTCCGGTTCATCCCGAAGAGAACCAGCCACGGGCGGAGGTAAACTGGAACAGTCCACAGGCGCGCCCATCGTTACCGAACCTGCTACAACCGGGCAGGCCGGGGCAAAAATAGAGAATCCTGACACAAAAAACCGCAGCTCTCCCAGCCCGGCTGCCGATACTCTTTCTCCGAAAAATCCGACATGATCTTCCATTCGGCCATTAGGTGAA
>JBBDRX010000087.1:0-26533 GCA_040905245.1 Balneolaceae bacterium
GATGCTCTCGGGGGTCGTCATGCTTGGTTGGTACGGGTTCATTCGACACTATTTGAAGGTACGTGCGAGACTGGCCAGCACCTTTACACTCACGCTCTATGAGGGGGCGCTGTTGATGCTGGTTGTCTCTTCTCTCGGCGCCTGGGGAGTTGCCCTGTTTCAGTTTGGCGGAGTAGATAACCCGCTTCTTTCGTCGTCGATGACGCATCTCTTTCTGGCACTCTTCACTCAGGGATGGGGGATTCTGTCCGCCTCGGCGATCTTGTTCGAAACTCTTGAACGATCGGGACGGATTGTTCCGGTGTCGGGTCTGAATTCTCTTCAGCAGAACCGGCGAATAGCCCCCATTCTTCTGGGTGCTCCGCTTACCTTTCCGATGGGGTTCTCGGCCGAGATGCTCACCCCGGTGCTTTTAATGGCTTCCCGGGCCGGCGCACTTTTGCTGATGGCTGGAATCGCGGGCCTACTTTGGGAGATTTTCCGCCATCGAAGGGTCTGGAGCGGAAGTTCTCTTCTGATTACAGGCCTATTGACAGCGGTTTTTCTCGTTATAGCGGGAAGTCTGTTACCCGGAGGATACTGGATTGGAGCTCACGGTCCGAGGATCTTCTACCTGCATCTGCTTCTGCTCGGTTTTGTTACGATCAGTTTTTTAGCTGCCTGGCACGACGAATACCCGGGGGTGAACCGGACGGGTTATTGGGGAGTGGCCGCGGCCGTTCTGCCAATGCTTCTGCTTTTGTTTGCTGGCAGTGGCCTGTATCCTTCCCCTGCTTCTCCGCTTCTTTTGTACCAACTGCTTGTCGGGAGTTCCATTTTGTTGGTGGCCGCGGCAGGTATTGAGTGCTGGATTGTCTGGAAACGAGCCGGTTCAGCCCGGAGTTCTCGCCTCCTGGATAAAGTGGAGAACGTGGATGGATCCGTACAGGAGAAGGAACAGTGCGATCATATAGGCGACCGACCCGGGATTGGCAGCGATCAGAAAAGAGAAAATGAGCATGAGAATCCCCAGCGGAATCAGTTTAAACGTAATCAGAAACGCGATTCCGAAGAAGCCGAGAAAGAAAGCGAAGGTAAAGGGAATCAGCTCCGGAAAAAGGAAGATCATCAGGGCCGAAACGGCCGAAAGTGCCGTCAACACAACACTGACGCGAAACAGAAAGAGAATAAGGCTTAATGCGACCAGGTATCCTCCAACGATGTAGTAGAGGAAGTTGGGCCAGCTTAATGCGAGAATGCCGGTGAGAATCGCCAGAACGGCGTTCAACAGTTTTCGTTTTCCGGAATCCCGCTGGATGGTGACCTGGATCTGTTGATACATCGGTTTGAACCGGTTTGTTGGAAAATATTCACGGAAATGTAATAAATGGGTATCAGAATGGGTATTTTATTATCGCTGCCGGTTGGACTTCCTATTTCAAAAACGGTGATTACACCATTGTGAAACGGCTCTACTCCGTCATACTCCTCTTTTCATTTCTGGTCGGGACGCTCCAACCCGCGCTACCCCTGATCGAGTATCATCTATTCAAGGGAAGTATCATTCAGAAGTTTTGCATCGATCGGGATGAACCGGTGAATGATTGCGAAGGAAGCTGCTATCTTGCCAACCAGATTGCTCAATCGGAAGGTCAGGAGGATTATATGATTCTGCTCAACCTCGAATTCTATCCAATTGCCATTTCGATAGCCCCTTTGGAGACTCTTTTCACTACGTATGGCAGAGGAAGTATGTACTCACTTCAGGTATTGTCCCTGCCGGACCCCCCACTGGATTCTGTACATCCACCTCCACGGAATCTGCACGGTTGACCTTCACTATTGCGGCGTTCTCCCGGCGGCCTTGCCGGTTTGTCAACAGTACCCTGTGTTTCTGTTTATGCAGAGCGTGTATCTGAATGGCATGCGATTGCTGGTTTTGCGGGAGTGTCGTATGTCTGTCCAATTCTTTTAAAAAACTGAGGTGGTGTATGAAATGCATAAACAAAATACTTCTGATTCCGGTCTTTGTGTGGCTGGCTATCGGGATGGTAGCATGCGATCCGGCGGGTAGCCCGGGCATAGAAGAACCGGATCTTTATTCGGTGGGAGAGTTAAGAGAGCAGGGAGTGACCGTTCAGATATGGTCGGAAGTACCTTTTGAGGTAGGTTATAACCGGTTTTACCTGGAGGTGCATCGTGCGGGAGAGCCTCTGGAAGATCTGGAGATTGTCGTGGTTCCGATGATGCAGATGGAAGCACACGCGCACTCCGCCCCGGTAGAAAATCCAGGACCCCATAGGACGTCGGAAGAGAGCCTGTATCAGGGGGCTTTGATCTTTACAATGCCCACAATGGAAACCGGTAGTTGGTCTCTTCAGATATCTGTTACCGGGCCCGACGAGTTGAACCTGACAGGAGAAGTTTCAGTAAACGTGGACCCATCTGCAAGGGTACGGAGCTTTGAGTCAGAAGGTGGACAGCACTTTTTTCTGACACTTGTGGAGCCTGTGGAACCGGAGGTGGGGTCTAATACGCTGCTTGTCACTTTGCACCGGCAGGAGTCGATGATGAGCTTTCCACCGGTTACGGATGCCGAGTTCGGATTTGAGCCCTGGATGACGGCTCCCTCGATGGACCATGGGTCTCCAAATAATGAACCGCCTGTACATCAGTCTGCTGGCAATTATCGTGGGATTGTCAACTTTACCATGACCGGAGATTGGGAGCTTCGTTTCGATCCTGTAGTTGGGGGGGAAGAGTCGCCCAGGCAGCTGTTCGAACTGACGCTGTAAACTGACAATTGGCCCGGATCGATATGGACTCATATCGCCCGGGCTATTTATAAAAAAAGAGTGCCGGTCAATCGTTAAAGAGAATCGTCCGGCGGGAGATTATAATGAGATATTTATTCAGACTGCCCTGGATGTTGGGACTTTTGCTTATGGTATTGCCGTCTTTCTGGACGGAACTGCATGCACAACCCGTATCCATGGTTCATGGACATGTGTACGATGCCGTGACAGGAGAGGATCTTGTCGGGGCGCATGCAAGAATAGCTGGCCGTTCAACTGGAGCTGTATCGGACGCCTACGGGCAGTTCGTACTGGCGGTACCGAAAGGCGAGTATACGTTACAAGTAACGCACGTCGGCTACCAGGTTGTTCAGAGATCAGTTTCGGGGAAAGGAGAATCCGAAATACATCATATCGCTATGCACCCCGAGCTTCTGCCCGGAGAGGAACTGGTTGTAACGGCCGGACGATCACCAGCGGCCTATAGCGGACTCTATGCCGATGTCAAAACCCGGCCGGTTGAAGATCATCTGAATGATATTTCGGGGGTAGATCTGGTTAGCAGAACCAACTTTGCGAAGGATCCGGTGATCCGTGGACAGCGCAATGGGCGGGTCGAAATTCTGATTGATGGCATGCGGATGGCACCCGCCTGTGTCGATGGGATGGATCCGCTGACCGCCTATCTGGAAGCGGATAACCTGGAGGCCATACAAATTAGTCGCGGGCCGGGTGAGGCACAGTCTGGAGCCGGGACGACTGGTGGAGGAATCAATTTCCAGATGACCCGGCCGCCGGAATCAGCAGGCATGTCCGGTTCGGTTGAAAGCGGATATCAGACCGTTTCCAGACAGAATGCATGGCAAACAGAGATTGGATATGGTCGGGACAACTGGGCAATTCGCCTGTCCGGTTCGTATCGTAAAGCGGGAGATATGCGGGCCGGATCCGGTGAGAAAATCGATGGTTCATCCCTGAGGAAGGGGAATATTTATCTGGCTGGAAGCTGGAAGCCGGCAAGTGGCCGGACGGTTCTGGTTCGTTATATGGGGGATTTTGCGGGGTTTATCGGCTACCCTGCCCTATTGATGGATACCCGACGAGCTGATGCGCACCTTACTGGGCTTTCCTATGAAGTGGATCAGCCGTTTCGGGGAGTCGCGTCGATGAAAAGTACGCTCTATGCGAGTCAGGTAGTTCACCGAATGGACGATTACCGGCGAGACCCTTCTGATCGGACGGTGATGAAGGATATGTACATGCCAATGGACGGACAGACTCGTACGGTGGGTGTTCGGTCGGAGATGACGCTATTGCCGGGTTCGGCCATCATGAAGCTTCAACTGGAAAGCTGGCTTCAGCAGGCAGCAGGTGATATGCGTATGATTCCGACAGATCCGGTACTGTCAGAGATGAGAGTCATCAATCTGGGAGATGCTTTGACACATCATACTCGCTTTTCGACAGATTATATGCAACTGTTCGATTCCGGTTGGAGAGTCGGGGGAAATCTGCAGGCCGAAGTGGGAATCAACCGTCTGAGAGATCCTTCGGCCAGGGCAATCTACCGGGCCGAACTCCCGTCCGGAACCGAACTGGAACCCGAAACCGTTACATGGCTTGCTGCGGCCCGGATGGAACGGGATATCTCCGCAGGATGGACGATGGGTGTCCGGCTTTCTCACGGAACAAGGCAACCCGATCACATGGAGCGATACGGGTACTACATCTATCAACCACTGGATGGGTATTTCTATCTTGGGAATCCCGGCCTGAAACCGGAACGGAGTCGTCAAGCCGAACTCTTTCTGCTTTTTGGCGGGTTGGGTTCGAAGGTATCCGGACGGGCAGCATTCTGGGCCAATCATCTGGATTCGTATATCAGCGGAGAGAGGCTTGATACCGGATTCAAGAGGATGGCTAATATGGGGGAAGCCCTGCTTATTGGAGTGGAAGTGGAGCTGGAGGCTGACCTTCAGGGACCATGGAGTGTCAATACACAGCTTGCCTGGACCCGGGGAGACCATATTGAACTGGGAGAGCCGCTCCCGATGATTCCTCCACTGAAAGGGATAACCGGGTTGCTATGGCAGTCCGCAGGGTTTGGAGTAGAGGGCCGGGTTCGTTGGGCGTCACCCCAAACCCGGACGGCTTCGCGCAACCATCTGGAAGAGAAAACCGATGGGTATGCAATGGTCGATTTTTATACCCGGTTTCCGATTCGGGATCATTTGAGGATTCAGATCGGGATGGAAAATATTCTGGACGGATACCATGCGGATCACCTGAGTGTTAACTCATTTCCGGAGCCGGGCCGCAATCTGCAGGTCTCTGTAAAGTGGGCTTTTCGGTAGCGATTTAGCTTCGGCTCATTACCTCTTCAATATCGGTGATCTCTTTCGGCAGGCGGGTCAGGTTTTCCGGACTCTGTTCTGTGATAATCAGGTTGTCCTCAATTCGGATACCGCCAAAATCGAGAAGGCGTTCGATTCGCTCCCGGTTCAGGTAAGGGGCTTTTTCGGGGTTGTCCAGTGCCGGGAGCAGCAGTGCCGGGATAAAGTAGATACCCGGTTCCACGGTAATGACCATTCCCGGTTCGAGTTCCCTGCGGACTCGCAGATGCCGCAGGCCCGGCCGGTCGATTCGGGTAACCCCTTTCGGGTATCCTCCAACGTCATGGGTGTCCAGCCCGAGAAAGTGGCCAAGGCCGTGGGGAAAAAAGAGGGCGAACAGATCCTTCTCCATCAGCTCTTTTCTATTTCCCCGGAGCAGGCCGGCGTCCAGTAATCCATCTGTGATGATTTTAGCGGATAACAGGTGCAACTCCTCCATTCGGGTACCGGGTGTTGCTTCCCGGATGGCTGCTTTCTGGGCTTCCAGCACGATTTCGCAGATTACTTTTTGCCAGTCGGTATAGCGGCCGTTGACCGGCCAGGTTCGGCTGAAGTCGGAAGCATATCCCAGATATTCGTGACCGGCATCAATGAGATAGAGGTCTCCATTTCTCAATTTCCGGTTGGTACCTGTGTAGTGAAGAATGGCGCTGTTTGGCCCACTGGCGTGGATACCATTGTAGGCGTCCTGAACCAGGCCGTTCCGAATCTGATGATATTCAAACAGTGCTTTGCATTCATATTCATAGAGGCCCGGGCGAAGGTTTTGTAGTACTTCCAGATGAGCCTGGTTGTTGATCTCCGCCGCGTGTCTCAACCGGCCGAGCTCATCCTCGTTTTTTATCGCCCGGCACCAGGCCAGGGCATCGGTCAGGCTTTCCGTGTCGATCGTGTGGTCGGGGAGATCGTCTTCCAGCTCATCGGCCAGATCCGATGGAACGGTATAGATTACATCCGGATCGATTTCCCTGAGCACTTCTTCCATCTCTTGTCCGATATGGAGGTGATCTGGCTGATAGCGTTCTCGGATCTCTGCGGGTGGAACAATCCGGCCGTTCCAGACGGCGAAGTCGGAATCCCGGTCGGGCGCGATCAGGTGGAAGTTGCCATTTCCAAGGTTCAGAACCATCTCGTAATCTGGTTCATCGACACCGGTCAAATACCAGAAGTTGGATTCCTGACGAAACGGAAATTCATAGTCTGTACCGTACCGGTGCAGTATAGAGGCTCCCCGCAACACGACGACTCCGTGTTTGTCGCGTGTAAAGAGTTTCTGAAGATTGTCGCGGTGTTCTTTGGAAGGCATAAAGGAAGGTAACGAGGCCGATCGTTATCTTCCAGCGGCTATTGTAAGGGTAAAGCTGAATGTACTACCTCGATTCGGAGCGCTGTTAATAAAGAGATCCTCGCCGTGGGCTTCGATAATATGCTTTACGATAGAGAGACCCAGACCCGTCCCTCCCTTTTCACGAGAGCGGGATTTGTCGACCCGAAAAAACCGTTCTGTTACCCGGGGGATGTCGTTGGGATCGATCCCGATTCCCGTATCCCGAATAGAGATGAACAGCCGCTGGTCGTCACTTTTAAAGGGCTCAACCTTGATTTCAACCAATCCGCCGGGCCGGTTATACTTCATCCCGTTTTCTATTAAGTTGATGAGCACTTGTCGGAGCTGGTTCCGGTCTGCCTGGACATAGAGAGAAGAGTCGATTTCGCTCACCCGGATTTCGACATTCTCCTTTTGGGCTTTGTACTGAAGGTTCTCTACCACATCCAGGATGGTACTTCGAAGGTTGAGGGTCTGAATCGAGGATTTTAGTTCACCGGTTTCGAGTTTTGAGATCTCCATGAGATCTTTGGTCAGGTAACTGAGCCGGTTTACGTTGCGCATTGTTTTGTTGAGGAAAACCCGGTTCACCTCAGGGTCTTCAAGCGCACCGTCCAGCAGGGTTTCAACAAATCCCTGAATCGCAAAAATGGGAGTTTTCAGCTCGTGCGAAATATCTCCGATAAACTCTTTTCGATAGTTTTCGATCTTGTTCAGCCGCTGGATCTCCCGCTCCACTGTTTTGCTGGCACGAATGGCCTGAGTGATCAGCAGGTCGATTTCGTCCTTGTGGCCGCTGTGCAGATTCCGGTAGGCTTCAAACTTCTTGCGGGTGATGTTTCGGTTGATCCGGTTGATCGTTGTTAGTCGTCTTCTCTGCAGTGATGTCGAGACAAAATAGATCACTCCGGTGGAGACTGCCATCGTGATTGCCAAAAGCAGAACCAGTCCCGCCGCGGATAACTGAAGCCAGATGAGGCCTGCCAAAGCCACGATTCCAGTCAGTATCGCCCCTGATATTGCGGCAACCCGGAATCCTGTAAAAAAGATGGAAAACCGTTCGGATCTTTTTTGTTTTACTTTCATTCCTTGAAGCGATATCCAACTCCTTTGACGGTTTCGATGAATGAGTCTCCGATTTTTTCACGAATTTTTCGGATGTGGACATCCACTGTGCGATCTACGACGTAGACGTTGTCTCCCCATATGTTGTTGAGAAGCGTCTCCCGATCCATGACTTTACCCTTTCGGCTGGCCAGGAAGAAGAGCAGTTCAAACTCTTTTCTGGGAAGATGAAGATCCTCCCCGTTTATCCGAACCAGATAGCGTTCTTTGTCGATTTCAATACCGTGTACTTCAATCCTCTTGAGTTCACGATTTTTCTCTTCAAAGCGTCGGAGAACGGCTTTGATGCGAGACATCAGTTTTCGGGTGCTGATCGGCTTGGTTATGTAGTCGTCCGCACCACGATCCAGTCCCTCGACTTCAGTTTTTTCGTCACCGCGTGCGGTCAAGAAGATAATCGGCACATCATGTGTTTCCGGGTTATGGCGAAGCTTTTCGCAAACCTGCAATCCATCCATTTTGGGCATCATAATATCCAGCAGGACGAGGTCCGGATGTCGGTCCCGTGCGATCTGAATGCCTTCTTCCCCATTTTCTGCTTTGAGAACCTGAAACCCTTCACTTTTAAGGTTGTATTCAATGAGGTCCAGCAGATCCTGCTCATCATCGACAACGAGGATGGTCTGGCCGGAACTGTTTGACAGGCTTTTGTTCATGATCTCTTGGCTATATTGCAGCAGGACACCGTGCTGTGTGTCCAACAATCTTTAATGGTACGAATCCCCTGCGGGAATGGAAAACGGATGGTGGCGAATCGTGGAGAATTTTGTCCGCTCAGTAATCGCAAGCAGAGTTTGTGAATCACTGGAAATTCTGGCCGGATGGTATTTGTGTGTAGAAGGTTGTACATGATCAGTTAATGGTGTAAGTGAAACTGACAGTAAACGTCCGGCCTGGATTGTAGGCACTGTTTGTAAAGTATTGTTCATTGTCTTTCTGATATTGCACGACGCTGTAGTCCAGCAGGTTGTTGATCGACAGAGAGCCTGTCAACAGCGGCAGAAGGCGTTTTTGCATTCGGAAACTTACATCCGGCATCGGCTTTGCCGAGGTGAGTTGACGGTTTTCGTCGAGCCTTCCATATACCTCGTAGATATCCGGAGCTGCCCCCGAACCGTTGGCAGACAGCCTGGGCCCGAAAAGGTTTGCATGGAGGGCGGCGTCCAGCCCAACCGGGGCATTTTCGTAAATCAGAGTTGCATTGATAATGTAGGGGGACTGATGAGGAAACGGCCGGTATGGATCGATCGACTCGTCCAGAAGTCTGCGTGTTTCATACTCCCGCTCACTCAGGTCCACACGGGATCGGGTATAGGTAAAGTTGGTGGCGAACTTGAAATTGGAGAGCCAGGGGGCAATAAAACCGAGTTGTTTTCGAAGCTCGATCTCGAATCCGTAAAGCCGACCCTGGTTTGTATTTACATATTCATATTGCGGCTGATCCGTCGCCACGTCCAGTTCGAGAACAATCGGATTGGAAAACGCTTTGTAAAAAGCGCTGATGGCAAAGAGCTCGCCTGCAGCCGGGAAAAGCTCATACCGGAGGTCGAAATTGGAGATATTCGTACGAGCCAGATCGGGATTACCCACAATCGGGAAGCCGCCGAGCAGATCGAAGGATGCGAATGGGGCCAGCTCCCTCATGTTGGGCCGAGCCAGCGTCTGGCTTGCGCTGACCCGCAGGTTGGATTCTGTAGTGAGAGCATAGATGGCATTTACGGAAGGAAGGATGTCCACGACATTGATTTTGCCATCTCGCTCACCGCTTCTACTGGCTCCCGACTGAACAGAGAAGTTGGTTGTTTCGAGCCGGGCTCCCCCAAACATTTTCAGCTGGTCAGTCAGGTCGACTACTCCCATCAGATAGGTTGCAGCCACTTGCTCACTTCCACTGTATCTGTTTTCCGGCCGGGTCTGATCCCGATAAGTGAGTCCCATAATCAGGTCTCCGTTATCGTCACGGCCCAGCACACCTGTATTATTCGGTGCGAAGAATGAGCTGAAGTCTCCGGAGGACTCCCGAAAACTGAGGAACTCTTCACTGCTGTCGCTGGTCCCACTGTTTTCCAGCTGAAACCGAAACTCGTCAAATTCCCGATTTTTTTGCGTGAAGACTCCACCGGACTTTAGACTCAGCCTGTTGTTGACGCGGTATTCGAAATCGACCTTACCGTTGATTTGCCGGTCCTGAAGATTCCGAAAGAAGTGAAACGGTAACTGTACCTCGCGCACGAAAAAGTAGAGTCCCTGGTTGTCTACCGGAGACCCGATGAAACGGGTATTCGGTTCATACTGCTTGCTTGTAACGTAATTCCCGGACCATCGAAGTTCGAATTGATCGAAAGAGTGCCTGCCTTTTAATTGATTATTGAACAGCTGGCGCTGCTTGTAGGAGATGACCCGGTTGTTATAGGCTCCTGAAGAGAGTGCCCCCGGATAGGCGCCTTCGGTCATGTCAAGAACAGACTCGGCGGCGCTGTTATTATAAATCGAGGTAATGGTAAACTCATTCGTCGAACCGGGTTGATAGGTAACGGTTCCGATATAGCCGTTTTTCACATTCTCGACACTCTCTGTTCCGCTGTTACGCTGAAACAGCCGCATTCGGGAAGAGCTTCCGTCCGGAATCCGGGCGCTGAAATTGTTGATTTCCCGCTCATCGTACTGAATAGCGGATTTGCTGTAGTTAATCCCCAGATTGTAGCCCAGCTGGCCATTACCGATATCGTGTCGGTCGCCATAAGCGACGTTCAGACTGTGATCCAGTTCGGGTGCGTCCCGATTCACACTAAACGGCCGGCTCGAGAACGATTGCATCGTCGAATTGAATTTCAGTATTTCGTCACTTGAGATCTGATCGTTTTGAATCTGTATCAAGTATTGATTCAAATTCGTTAGGTAAGGGTTCTGTTTCCAGGCAGTGTTGTACTCTCTGGACCCATCGTCGTAACCCAGGCGTTGTAACCGGTTGTTGACGGGATCCCGCTTGAAGTTCTTGTTAAAGGTTGTCTGGTCGTTATAGCTGACCGAGCTGCCAATTTTCAGATAGTACTGATCCGGCAGCGACTTGGTCGTAATGTCGACAGCCCCACCTGTAAAGTTACCGGGCAAGTCCGGGGAAAAGGTTTTCTTAACAACGATGTTGTCGACCATATTACTCGGAATCAGGTCCAGGCTGGCGCTGTTTCGATAGGGATTGGTCGCCGGGAGCGTCACACCATCCATACTGGAGATACTGTACCGGTCCCCGAGGCCACGCATTACGATATAACTGCCATTCTCGAGAGAAGCACCGGTGACCAGCTTCATGGATTCTGCAGAGTTACTGAAACCGATTCGCTGTATCTCTTCGGAGGAGATCCCGTCCTGAACCGGAAGGGAACGTTTCTGAAGACGCAGCAGAGAAATTTCGTTGTTATCGATACGCCGGGCAGAGATAACCACCTCCTCCAGCTCCTGATTCGCTTCGGTGAGCGTGATGTCCAGAGAGGTGACCTCGCCCTCCCGGATCTCTACATCAGTCACCGTCTTCTTCTGATGGGTGATGTAGGAGACCTCCATGGTGTAGGTGCCTGCATCCAGTGTAATATTGTAGCGGCCGGAGACATCGGTTACGCTACCACGTTCTACAGCGGGAATGTAGATATTGGCGCCGATCAGCTCCTCTCCAGTCTGTTCATCGACAATCAGTCCGGAAAGTGTTCCTGATTGAGCGAATGCCAAACCCGGTACGGTGAGTAATAGAAATATAAAAAAGTAAGGTTTCATCAGATTTTGTTGTCTCTTCTTCTGTTTTCTTTGTGTTAAAAAAGTAACGGAGGCATACTACCTCGCCGTTACGGAACTATTACGGTTGTGTTAATAAAAAAGGGAGGCTGTTCAGGCCTCCCTTTTTACGTATTCGTTGTATCGTGCTTTTCGTAGCACAGAGGAATTAGTTGGCGAGATATCCGTATCGCGCCAGTGTGGTCCAGCTTTCGATCCAGAGAGACTCCGCAGGATCAAAGGCGCCTACATAAGAGGTCTGGTCCACATTGCTGTCCTGTACGGTTGCCGCGATGGTCAGAACCGAACCGGAACCAGGTATCGGGTTCAGCGATCCACAGCCCCGGGTCCGGCAGATTCCGTTGAGTTGCGGATTTTCAAAGACATTGTCCTGATCGGTGAGCCAGGAAGCGGTCTCGGATCCGTCCGCATCTCTTGATACGTCGGGATCTGTAACTTTAACCATGCTTGCAATGCTGCTTGCATTGCCCGTATACCAGATATTACCGGCAATTCCTGCATCGTCTCCATTGACGTTCAGGACTGTTTTGTCATACGAGTCTTCCGAGTCGTTCAGGTCCTCGATTTCGATTCCCAGGCCATTGAAGTCGGTAATGATCGAGTTGTAGAGAGAGTAGGCGGAACCATCTCTCATCAGAACGGCTACTCCTTCACTGTCCCGGGAGGTATCATTGAGCCCGAGCCCGATCAGGGTCATGTTGTAGAGACGGGCTGTCGAATAGAGGGGAGCATTGTCGGGTGAAGCACCGTCCCACTCCCCTCCATTATCCGCTTCATTGCCACCCTGCAGGGCAAACAGATACTGGCCTGTACCTGCCCAGCCAAGATCTAAGTCGAAGGCGTCGTCCTCGGCAAACGAAACTGAAATATTCCGGATATCGACTGTGCCTCCGAAAATTTCGACACCGTCATCCGCAGAGACAAAAATATCGATATACTCTACGGTGGTTCCACTTCCGATTCCACCGAGCGTCAGTCCCTGTATTTCGTCACCGGGTCCTATTTCTGCACCGGTAAACCGGATGGATACATACTTTAAAATTCCGGAGCTGTGATCCGTTTCCTCCCCCCCGTACTGTGCCCGGGAGTCCCCATCCGGGATCCCTTCAATCTGAATAGCATCCGTGTTTCCACTGCTGTAAGCCGGCGCATTCCCCAGTATGATGAGTCCGGCCCAGAGCTTGGAGTTGGTCTCATTCAGCGTAATCGTTCCGCCAAATGGCTCCTGATCAAATTCCGACGTGAAGATGATCGGGTTTTCAGCGGTTCCTTCCGCATCAATCTGCGCATTTCGTGTAATAATCAGTGCCGTTTCGTTTCCTTCTGAGACATCAGAAGGCGCTTCAAAGGCCTGAATTACGGTTCCGGGTTCAATCGTCAGGGTTCCGCTCTCTACAAAAACGTATCCGTCCAGATAGTAGACCGAATCTGCGTCGAATGTCCGGTCCCCGTCGATCGAACCGGAGAGGATAACACCGTTATCCACGATCTTGTCCGCATAGGGATGCTCGTTAACAATCGGGTCTTCATTATTGTTATTATTGTTCGAAACCGGATTGTCATCACTGCAGGCAACGACTGTCCCGAAAGACAGGGTGGCAACCAGCAGGAGTTTTGAAATCTCTTTTACTTCCATAATTGCTGTATCTGTTTTGTGTAATGAAATTGAACATCACTGTTTGTAATGGCACTTCACCTCGTGAAGGCACCGGTAAGGATAGGGCTGCTATATTATGCTCTTGTTAAACCCTCGTAACGAAATCAATAAGGATACAGGCCCGGGGTCAATTCGGGTATCAGAGTGGCAGTTGGTTCTGTTCGGGGAATGGCGTGTGGTTCAACCCGTAACAGACAAGGAAAGGAGGGTGGACAGCATCTGGGTGACAGCGGCTGGTTCATCCCGTCAACGTCTATTGATCCTGATACAGGAAATCCCGAAGAAGCTTCGGAAGGGTGTCGATCCATGTGTCGGGGCGTAGGCCGGGAGAGAAATTCTGAAGAATTTCCGGATCGATTCCGGTTCGTCCCTGTTCATTCAGCAGCCAGCCTTTGTCTGGAGTTTCGTGTTCGACCGAGGCCAGGTCACAACAGAACAGGGAGTGTACGTCCTGGTTTCGCATGCAAATGGCAACCAGCCATGTACTCCCCCGCCGGCCAGCCATAAGTGTGACGGCAATCTGGTCGTCACCGCGGCCCGGCAGTGTGCGGTAGTGGTGATCCAGAAAGAGTTCGGGTGTTTGTTTACTACTCTGGAGGTAAGCCGTCGGCCAGGGTTGTGAATCGGACCAGAACGTACTCAGCAGGGTGGCGGCAGAGTCTCCGTCCCGGCCGGGAAATGAGGAGCCGGCAAAACCGCGAAGTTGCCAGTAGTCGATCTCCCGGCGAATTTCAGAAGGGGAGCGAACGGGTTGAACCGGTGGGGTTCGAAGCGGCTTGGCGTGCGGGCCAGTAATTTGAAACCAGTAGTCCGACAATCCGTTGGTGATGCAGAGATATGGCGCGTTGACCTCCCGGTTGTAGAGAGCAATCTGTTGCGCTGTCCGTGGGGTAAGGGAGACCGATTCCGCTTTGCATTCGACCAGAAACTCCGGGTCAAATGTTCTGTTGTAGCCGATCAGGTCGGCTCTCATTCTCTTTTGGCGTTCCCCTGTTACGGCTTGTTCAGAAGCGATGCGGCTCTCCGGCCAGCCACACTGCAGAGTAAGATAGTCGACAAACTGCAGGCGAACCCGCTCTTCCGGCCGGTTGACAAGCGTTTTCCGCTCCAGCCGGTTCCAGAGAACTTTTCGGTCGGGTTGCAGTTTTACCACCGGGAAGTGGTGGATGGCACCGCTTTTCATGGCGTTTGTCTGTCGGGGCAAAAAACAGCCCCGGGTTAGGTTACTTCTTCTTTCGCTTGCGGCCGCGGCGCCTTCCCTTCTTCTCGGAGTCGGGAGTCACATTCTCCAGCAGCTGTTTTTTATCGAGCTGCTTGTTGATCAGCTGTTGCTGAACAATGGAGAGGACATTGTAGACCAGATAGTAGAGACTGAGCCCGGCTGCAAAGTTGTTAAAGATAAAGAGCAGCATGACCGGCATGACGTACATAAAGGCCTTCATGTTGGGGCCGCCGGAAGGTGCTGCGCCACCGCTCATTCCTCCGGAGACTTTCATCTGAACGACCATGGACGCGGTCATCAGAAGAACAAACCCGGCCAGCTGGTCGCCCATGAACGGAATGGCGAACGGCAGGTTCAGAATGTAGTCAGGGGCCGAAAGGTCGGATGCCCACAGAAACGACTCCTGCCGGATTTGAATGGAGTTCTGGAAAAATCGCCAGAGTGTGATCAGAATTGGAAACTGCAACAGCATCGGCAGACAGCCGCCCAACGGATTCACCTTCGCCTTTCGATAGAGCTTAACGGTCTCTTCCTGTTGTTTTTTCGGATTCTCTTTGTGTTTTTCCTGAATCTCCTTCATCTGCGGCTGAAGCTCCTTCATGGCCGCCATACTGGTGAAACTCTTTTTGGTCAGTGGTGAGAGAATCAGTTTCACCAGAAAACCGAACAGGATAATCAACAGGCCGAAGTTACTGATCCAGTTACTGGCGAAGTCAAAATAGGGGATAATTACCCACTTGACGAGGGGGTCGGCAAACCAGCGCATCCAGGAGTAGCTGATTTCCACCATTTCGAATGTATTGGCGTCAAACTCTCGCAGGTCGTGATAGTCGAGAGGCCCCACATAGAGGTGATAGGAGAGTCTTCCATCGTCCGGGATGGAAGACTGTATCATGGACTGATAGTGATGGATGGTTTGGGGGTCGTCCACCGGCCCTGTGAGTTCCCCGGACAGGAGTGCGGCCTGGGTTTCGTTTTCCGGTTTGATGATCTGGGAAAAGAATTTTGTCTTGGTCGAAACCCAGTTGATGTTTCCATTGATCATTGTCTCATTTTGCCCGGGCCCTTCACTGATCCGGAAATCCTCAAGCACTCCGCCGGCATACGAATAGGCAGCGGTATGGGTGGCCTCCTGGGTACGGTCCAGTTCTGTGAAATTGAGAGCCGGCTTCCACCCGAAATCGACGCTGTTGCCAATGATTACATTGTCCAGCCCCTGAATGTCGATATCCAGGTCGATTTCAAAGCGGTTTGCATGAAAGGTGTAGGTATAGATGATCTGGCCACCGTTCTCCAGCGAAAGCCTGTAGCGGAGCTGCTCTTCCCCATTTCCGTTCAGTTCGATATGCTCTCGCCCGTCTTCTACCTGGAAGAGAAGCCGATCGGTTTCGATATTGTAGTTTTCATTGGAGAGGAATCCGAGTACGTAGGCACTGCGGGTTGTATCCGAGATCATCTGAACAGGCTTTTGATCCCAGGTGTCGTGGTTTTTCAGTTCGTATCGGGAAGGGCCACCACCGATATTGGTGAAAATGGCCCGGTATTGTGGTGTTTCGACAACGGTTTGAACCGTGTCGGTTACCTGGCTGTTCTGGAAAATCCCCATTGATCGGGTTTCCGTGGCTGAACTGCCCGTGCGGTCGAGTGTCATTTCTGAACTGGAGTCCGGTTCGCTTCCGAGTTCCTCTTCCGTCTCCATCTGCTGCTCAACCTGGGCAAGGCTGTCCCGTAGAGCCTGCTCCTCTCGCTGTTGCTGCAGTTCTTCCTGGTCGGGCATTGCATAGTAGGCCCAGGCCATCATGATGAAAAAGATAAGAATCAGGCCTGTGACTGTGTTCCTGTCCAAATCGAACCCCTGCTGTCGGTTACAAATTAACTATTGGCGGTTGTGTTTCTGCTTTTGGCGTCCCATTCTGCCCTGAAGTTTTTCAATGAGTTCCCGGGTCTCATTCTGGACAATCTGAAACGTAAGATCGGTTCGTTTTGCCATAAAAACTCCATGAATACCGGTACCTGAACGGTCTGCAAGATTGATCATCTCTTCCTGTTGCAATCTCCAGGCTTCACGAAGAAGACGTTTTGTGCGGTTTCTGGTAACGGCATTTCCGAGACTTTTTTTGGCGATGAACCCGATCTTCACCCCATTCTCTTTTCCCGTGAGCAGATATCGGAATTGTACGGCGGATCCGTGAAGGACCGAGCCGGACTCAAACAGTTGTTGAAAATTCTTTTTGCCTCGCAGGATACGGTGTTTCGGCAGGGTGAATTTTCTCGAACCATGGCCGGAGTGGCTATTTGGGTCCTTTGCTGTCACTGCTTGTGGTAAGCTTGTGGCGCCCTTTTGCCCGTCGGCGATTCAGTACATCACTCCCGCTTTTTGATTTGGACCGCTTGCGGAAGCCGTGTTTGTTGGCTCGTTTACGCTTACTTGGTTGGTACGTCCGTTTCATAATACTGTTGAGCTGAAAATGTTATACATCAATTTTGGATAGACCCGAAATTTAAGAAGATTTTCGGTAAATACGAATGCCGTGATGGATCAATCCTGTCAGACAGGATAATAATCAGGTAGTGGAGGGGTTAATAAAGTTGAACCACCAGAGGCGAAACCGTACCTTTATTCCATCTAAATCAAATTTTTCGGTGTTCCACATGCTTGAGACCATTACCAATGTCCTGACCAAAATTTTTGGCACAAAAAGTGAACGGGATATCAAAAAAGTCTGGCCCATTGTTGAGCAGGTCAAAGAACATGAAGCGAGGATACAGCAGCTGACGGACGAGGATCTTCGGGAGAAAACAGACTCCTATCGTGAGCGGATCCGGGAGGAGACAAAAGAGCTGGATCAGCGCATTGCCGATATCAAAGCTAAAATGGACAGCAATGATGAGTCGATCTCTCTGGAAGAGCGTCGGGAGCTGGCAGACGATCTGGACGAACTGGAGCAGGAGTGGCTGGATCGGATCGAACAGATACTGGAGGAGATTCTCCCCGAATCCTATGCAGTACTGAAAGAGACCGCTCGTCGTTTTGTCGGGAAATCGTGGAAAGTTGCAGGGACAGAGACCGAGTGGGATATGGTGCCCTACGATGTACAGCTGGTGGGAGGAATTGTGATGCATCAGGGCGATATTGCCGAGATGAAAACAGGTGAGGGAAAAACCCTGGCCGCGATTTTCCCGGCCTACCTGAATGCCCTTCCCGATCGTGGCGTTCATGTGGTGACGGTAAATACCTACCTGGCGCAGCGGGATGCCGAGTGGAATGAGCCGCTTTTCAATTTTCACGGGCTTACGGTCGACTGTGTGGATCGTTACGATCCCAACTCGGAAGGACGACGCAAGGCCTACCAGGCGGATATCATCTATGGAACCAACAACGAATTCGGTTTTGACTACCTGCGTGACAATATGGTGATCGGCGAAGAGCAACTGGTTCAGCGGCATCATCATTTTGCCATTATTGACGAGGTCGATTCCATTTTGATTGATGAGGCCCGGACGCCATTGATTATATCCGGCCCAGTCCCTCAAGGGTCCGATTCTCAGAAATATGAAGAGATGAAACCAAGAGTGGAGGCGTTGGTCAACGCTCAGAAAAGCCTGGTGAGTTCACTGATTTCAGAAGCGGAGTCGTTGCTTGAAGAGGGAAAGGAAGACGAGGCGGGCCTGGCGCTATTTCGTGCGGAGAGGGGTTTCCCGAAAAACAGCAAATTCCGGAAGTTGATGCAGGAGCCGAAGCTTCAGAAAATGGTTCGTCGAACGGAAAACATCTACCTGGCCGAAAATGCCAAGAACATGCCGTTTGTGGACGAGTATCTCTACTATGCGGTAGATCTGAAGATGAAGTCCATTGAAATGACCGACAAGGGACGGGAGTTTCTGACCGGGAAGAGTGAGGATGAAGATGCCTTTGTGATCCCTGATCTGGGAGTTGCCACCTCGGAGATTGAAGAGGAGATGGAGCAACTGAAAGCCGAAAAACTGGAAGAGATTCGATCCAATGACGAGTTCAGTGACGACTACAAGGAGAAAAAAATTGAGGAAGCGAAGAAGGAGCTGGAAGCCGAGAGGGAGAAGAAGTTTGGTGAGGTACACCGGCTCTTTGCTGAACGAAGTGACCGAATCCATACCATCAATCAGCTACTGAAGGCGTATACTCTGTTCGAACGGGAAGAGGAGTACATTGTTCAGGACGGAAAGGTGCAGATTGTGGACGAACATACCGGCCGGGTGCTCTCCGGGCGTCGTTATTCTGATGGACTGCACCAGGCGATTGAGGCAAAAGAGCAGGTAAAAGTGGAGGCCGCAACCCAGACGTATGCTTCTATCACCCTGCAGAACTACTTCCGGATGTATCACAAGCTGTCCGGTATGACGGGGACAGCAGCGACCGAAGAGGGTGAGTTCAATGAGATTTACGGGCTGGATGTGATGGTGATTCCTACCAATCGGCCCATTATTCGTGACGACAAGGAAGACCTCATCTTTCGTACCAAGCGGGAGAAGTATAATGCGGTGATTGATCGTATCCGCCACTTTCACGAGAAAGGACAGCCGATCCTGGTTGGGACGACCAGTGTCGATGTCTCCGAGACTCTGAGCCGTATGCTGAAACGGGCAAAAATTACGCACAATGTACTGAATGCGAAGCAGCATGCCCGTGAGAGCGAGATTGTGCAGATGGCCGGACAAGCCGGTGCCGTAACGGTGGCGACCAACATGGCCGGACGGGGGACCGATATCAAGTTGGCGCCGGAAGTGAAGGAGAAAGGAGGGTTGGTGATCCTGGGTACTGAACGGCATGAGTCCCGGCGAATAGATCTTCAGCTGCGGGGACGGGCCGGACGTCAGGGAGATCCGGGTGAATCACAGTTCTATGTCTCTCTGGAAGATGATCTGATGGCTCTTTTTGGCGGATCTGACAAGATCGCCAACATTATGGATCGGCTGAATTTCAAGGAAGGTGAAGTCATCCAGCATCCCTGGGTAACCAAGTCTCTGGAGCGGGCGCAAAAGAAGGTGGAACAGAACAACTTCAGCATCCGAAAGAAACAACTCGAGTATGATGATGTGCTGAATAACCAGCGGAATGTCATCTACTCGAGACGGAGAAACGCCCTGGTTGGCGATCAGCTTCAGAACGATATTTTTGATATGCTGGAAGATCTGGTCGAAAACCTGGTAGAGACCTACTTTCCGGAAGGCCAGTTTGAAGAGCTTCGGGACGAAGTGCTTCGACATCTGGCGGTTGAGGTTGAGCTTGATCGGGAGCGGTGGGCCGGACTGGGAGAAGATGGCCTGATCGATCATATTATTGAGCGGGCGTTTGAGGTCTATCGTCAAAAAGAGCAACTGATCTCCGAACCACTTTACAATATTGTTAAAAAGATCGAGGCGTCAGACGCCGAAAAGAAACCTTCGCGGATCCAGGTGATCTTTACAGACGGAATGAGGCGTATGCGGGTGATTGTCAATGTGGAAAAGGCAGCCGAAAATGAAGGACGAGAAGTGGCCCGGGCGTTGGAACGGTCGGCTATTCTCTCCACAATTGATGACAAGTGGATGGAACATCTCCGGGAGTTGGATACGGTGAAAGAGGGAATCGGGTTGCGGTCCTTTGGCCAGAAGGACCCACTCCTGGAGTACAAGAAGGAGGCGTTTAGCATGTTCAAGGACCTACTGGACACCATCAACCGTGAGGCGATCTCTCTGATCTGGAAGGCGATTCCTGAAATGCAGGCAGATCCGGCCCGGTTAAAGCAGGCTCAGCAAACGGAAGGAAAAGTGGACATCAACAAGGCCAGAACGCAACATGCGGATTCGACCAACATGGGATTTCGGAGTGGACAGCAGAGCGATGGCGGCCAGCAACAGGCTTCGGCTCCCGGGGAGAAGCGTCAACCTGTGGTTGTGGAGGACGAACCGGGCCGGAACGACCGTGTAACGATTCAGAATATGGGTACGGGCGAGTCCAAAAAAATAAAGTGGAAACACGCAAAAAAAATGGTGGAGGAGGATGGCTGGGTCGTCGTTGAAAAGTGATCCGGAAGCACTTGTACAGGTCATGCGTCAGATCCCTTCGGCTGTCACCATCATTACGGCAGGTAATGGGGGCAGAAGCCGGGGTGTTACGATTGGGTCGTTTACCAGTCTCTCCATGGATCCGCCTCTTGTTTCGTTCAATCTGGCCCGGGAGTCACAGATGCACACCATCATGGAGTCGGCACAATCGTTTGTTGTTCATATACCGGACAGTGAGCAGCAGGATTTGTGCAATCGATTCGCCATGCCGAATCTGGAAGATGAAGAGCAGTTTGAAGGTGTGGAAGTCAGTCGAGTGATCTCCGGTGCTCCTGTACTAAAGGGGATGATTGCAGAAATTCATTGTCTTGTCGTCCGGAAAATTACTGCCGGTGACCACACCATTATTATCGGTGAAATCCGTGAAATCCATCACCACCGCACCGATTCGGCAATGATCTATCTGGATGGTGCCTATCGGAATCTCTCCTTGTAGCGTGTTGGCCTCTGTCGGGAAGTTCAGAGCGTCCGCCCGTGCCAGACGACCCGTCCCAAAATTTCAAAGGAGGGCGCTTCCTGTTTCATAGTCATTTCTTTGTACTGTTTGTTGTCACTGATCAGGCGAACTCTTCCTTCCGGCTCTTCATGAAGCCGTTTGCACAGTATGCTCTCCTCCATGCGGACCAGGTAAACCCGGCCGGCATATGGTTTTCGGTCTGTCCGATGGACCAGAAGCAGTTCACGATCCCGGATCGTGGGTTCCATACTGTTCCCTGATGCCCGTGTCACAAAGAGATCCTCATTGCAGCAGTTGAGCTCTTCACGAAGAAACCGTTCTGGCATGGGTAAACAGACCATCTCTTCCCGTGAATCGCCTGCAATCCCTTCTTTATCAGGAAGCAGGTCTGTATAGTAGGGAAGTTCTGGTTCCGAGGTACTGCCACGCACCTCATTACGCCAGACTGGCCCCTCTCCATAGAACAGCCAATTCAGGTTCAGGGTATTCGAAAATTCGATAATTCGATCAAATTTCATAGAGGATTTTTTTCTCCACGTCGCAACAGTTGAAGCGTTGATGTTTAAAAATCGTGCCAAATCTGAGTCAAAACGGAGATTAAAGGCGGTTTTTAGTCGATCCAGAAGTTCATTCGGATCCGGTTGGCTTTTCTTGTAATTATCTTGATTCATTCGGAATTACGAATTATACTATCGTTGTCAGATTCCAATCCATTCCGGGTGGAGGACAGATTCGATCGACCGGTGTAGTCAGAAGAGCGATGAGTATGGAAAAGCAACCGTCAGACAGGATTGCGCCGATCTCTCGTAGAAGATCTCCTTCATGAACAAGGTGGTATCGTACACAGGTGTAATAGCCTGAAATGGGCACTGTGCAGATCTCTTCTTCACGGTTGTCCAGATGTACAATCGCCACTACCGACCGTCAGCCACCTTCTGCCCAGGGGAAGGCTGGCGGTCATCTTTTATGTTACTACCTCTGCTCGAAGGAAGCAATGTAAAAAGAGTAGCAGAGGCTGGTGTTTATTCAAAAAAAAATGTTTATTTTTATATAGGGTCGGTATCTGTCCAGCTATTCACAGTCGGCTTCTCCTGACAGACCGGTTCACATCCATAAATGTTTATTTTGAGGGGGTAATGATGAAGACGACCTCAACCTTTCCATTAATTATACTATTGATCGCCTTGTTTACTTTTCAGGCGTGTGCCACATCATCGACTGGTTCTTCCGATGAGAGAGAGACTTCTGACCGTTCTGAAGCGAAGGAGCTTGTCTCCGATGTAAAGATTAATCCGAATGGAACATTGGATGATCACCTTCGGAGAATTCCGGGACTGGAAGTTTACGACACCTACGTCCAGATTCGTGGCCCGAAAAGCATTTATCGATCTGGCCAGGAAGGAGCACTTTTTGTTGTGGATTCGGTACCCGTCGGAGAGAACTATGCTCGGGTAAAGAGCCTGGTCTACATGGAGAATGTCACGTCCATTAATGTTTACTCGGGGGGGGATGCGTTTCGGCGGTATGGATCAAGCGCTGCCTACGGACTGATAGAGATCACAACACACTAACCGGAATTCTCTTCTTCATAGAACCGTTCCCACTTCTGTTTCGGGTCGGGTGGAGTCAACAGGGAGACGATGACAAGAGCCAGAATTGATGCTGTTGCAGCCGGAAGAACAATATAGCTGGTTGCGATCCATGGTTCGGCCCGGAATGAGTTGACCAGCGTGATCAGGAGTGTAACCCCCATCCCGGTAGCGATGGATGCGACACCACCCCATGTAGTGACCCTTTTCCAGAGGAAGGCGGCCAGAAGCGCCGGGGTAAGCCCGGCTCCCACCATCGTGTAGGCCGTAAAAGCCATGTCGAGAATGGTGCGAAACTGTGTAAGAAGCAGCCAGGCGACAATCCCAAGACCTATGACGCAAGCTCTTTGAAATCGAACCAGCTGTTTACTGGTTGAGTCCGGCCGAAGAAAACGTTGATAGATGTCTCTGGTAAGGTTGGTGGAGGGGGCAAGCAGAAAGCTGTTTCCGGTGGATGTAATAATCGCTACCGCTGCACAAATCAGTAGCAGGCCCCCACCGAGCGGGATTCCGATCTCGGTTCCATATCGTGCGGCATGAAGTATAATTCGTTCGCTCTGTTCCATACTCAGCCAGAGTTCGCTGGTCGGTGGCAGGGAGTGAAAATGGTGAAAGGCAAGAATGGCCAGAGAGGCGATAGCCGTTTCAACGAGAATGGTTCCTATTACCCACCAGATCACGGCTCTTTTTGCGGCAGTACCGTCCCGGGCAGAGAAAAATTTCTGATACATATTCGACTCTCCCAGCAGCAAAAGCAGTGTCGGAAAAAAGACACCCATCGCCCAGAAAAAGCTGTGCCCTCCCATCAGGGAGAGGTGTTGCGGATTCAGTTCCATGCGGAGAAATTCCATCCCTCCCAGTTCAGTAAAAACCAGTGGAACTGCCAGAAGAATGGCTATCGTAATCACCGTTCCGTTGATGATGTCGACCGAAACGATGGAGAGCATACCAGCAAATGCGGTGAAAAGAATAATAAATACTGCTGTAAGAAGGACTCCCTTCCACTCCGGGATGTCGGCAACCAGTTCAAGGACAAATCCGCCACCCCGAAACTGATATCCGACAATGGTAGTATAGGCAATCACGATAACGATTGTTCCGAGAATCCGGGCCCAGTGGTTGTACCGGAGTTCCAGAATATCCGGTACGGTGTATTGAGAGATGCGCCGGACTCGTGCCGCCAGAAAATAGACCAGTATGATGCCGGTCCAGGCTCCGGCTGCCATCCATAGCTCGGAGAGGCCAACACGGGCTGCCAGCCCGGCTCCTGCCAGCAGGCTGCCGGATCCGATCCAGGTGCAGAGAAGCGTTCCGACAAGTTTCCAGGTCGGGACTGACCGGCCGGCGACCATAAAGTCGTCCTGGCTGCGGATCGAGAAGCTCATGTAGATGGAAATACCCATTAGCAGCAAGAGGTAGCCCATCACAACCCAGAAAAAGATCATTTCTCCCTCCTCTCTTTTCGGAACCTGATCGTTCCGATTGTTCAGATGCCAAAATAGCGACCGATGCATCTCCAAACAACTGGTGTACGGTGGGATCTGTGTGTCAACAGTATCTCGGTCGCAGAGGATGAGCCGCTGAATTCGTTTGACGGTTCGTCTCTGTTTTTCTTTCTGTTTCAGAACATTCGTACTTTGAAATCATGAATGCGCTCTGTTCGTTCAGTCAAACATTTTTTGGGGTATTGATGTTGGTGTTTACAGCCTGTTCGGACAGCCCTGTCGTTGATTCGGACGCACCTGTTGTAGATGTCGAGCAGCTCCTCTTAGATCTCACCTTTCTCTCTTCTGACGACCTGGAGGGCCGAAGAACCGGAACCGATGGGTCCCGGGCCGCCGCGGAGATGATCGGGAATCGTTTTCATGAGCTTGGGCTCGGCCGGTTCAACCCGGAATATCGTCAGCCGTTTCGTCACGAAAATCCGCGAACCGGAGAGTCATTCGAAACAGCGGTAAATCTTGTGGGGTACCTGGAGGGACGTCAAGATCCAGATCGGTTTATTGTGGTCACGGCGCACTATGATCATCTCGGAGTGGTGGATGGCGAGATCTATAACGGGGCAGATGACAATGCGTCGGGTACAGCCGGCCTGCTGGAGATTGCGAGATGGTTTGCAGCCAACCCACCGGAGAGTAGTATGCTTTTTGTCACATTTGATGCGGAAGAGCAGGGTCTGGGTGGTTCGGCCTATTTTGTGGATAATTCGCCGGTGCCTCTTGATTCCATTGTCGTAAATGTGAATCTGGACATGATCAGCAATAGTCCTGATAACAAGCTTTTTGCCGTTGGAACCTCCCATTACGGCTTTCTGAAACCTTTCATTATCGAAGCTTCGGAGGGTGCTCCTGTTCAGATGTTGTTTGGTTATGATACGCCGGAAGCGCCACAGGACTGGACCTTTGCATCAGATCACGGCCCGTTTCATCAAAAAGGAATTCCTTTTATCTATTTCGGAGTTGAGGATCATCCTCAGTACCATCGCCCTGGTGATACGGCAGAGTCGATTCAACCGGATTTTTTTGTTAACGCGACCGAAACGATTCTTGCTGTCGTACAGCATCTGGATCAAAATCTGGAGCAGATTGATGCGTTATCGAACCGGTAAGATCACAGTTCTTTGCGTATGTTCTATAAGGTGGCTGCTTCGATCCTGCCCCATGAGTACTTCGTCGATCATCTCCTATCCTGAGAAAACACTGATGGCCTGGGAAACTGACAGCCGGATCGCGATGGCCCTCCACCTCAATTCTAAAACCGTTCAGGATCCATGATAGAAGAGATTCATGAAAAAAACCCGATTGCCGCAATTGCCACTCCGGTTGGAGAAGGCGGGATTGCGGTTATCCGGGTTTCAGGAAACGATTCTATTGCTCTGGTGGATCGTTGTTTCCGGGGGAGACCGCTTGGTGATCAGCCTTCCCATACTGTTCATTTCGGAAAGATTGTGCAGGAAGATGGAACGGTGGTGGACGAAGTGCTGGCGACGGTCTTTCATTCCCCCCGCTCGTACACCGGAGAAGAAACGGTCGAAATTTCTTGTCATGGTGGGGTACTGGTGACACAGGCAGTTTTGGAGCGAATTCTGGAGGCCGGTGCACGTGCGGCCGAACCGGGAGAGTTTACCCAGCGTGCCTTTTTGAATGGAAAGCTGGAATTGAGCCAGGCCGAAGCCGTGGCCGACCTGATTCATGCCCGAAGCAGGCGTGCAGTGGATGCGGCTCACCAGCAGCTTGAGGGGAGGCTTGGCGATCACATTCGAACGTTCCGTCAACAGGTGATTGACGCGACAGCCATGGTAGAGCTGGAACTCGATTTTGTAGAAGAGGATGTGGAGTTTGCCGACAAGGAGGGGCTGGAACGTCTGCTTCAGGATCTGGATCGGGAATTGGTGGAGCTGCTGCAGACGTACGAAACCGGCCGTCTTGTGAAAGATGGCGTTCGAACTGTATTCATCGGCCAGCCGAATGCCGGAAAATCGACACTGCTGAATACGTTGATCGGAAGCGATCGTGCGATTGTTACTGAGATCGCCGGAACGACCCGGGATACAATCGATGCGGACTGGAGCTATGAGGGGCTTCTGTTCAAGCTGATCGATACGGCCGGGCTTCGGGAGACGGACGACCGTATAGAAGCAGAAGGAGTGAAGCGTTCCCGTATGGCCTTCGAACAGGCAGATCTGGTGGTCTATCTCAAAGACCTCTCCATGCCACTGGTCGCTGATGAGAAGCGTGAAATCGCGCAGTTTCAGCAGGCGGCCGGAGAGACGCCGTTTCTATTGGTTGGAACCAAGCTGGATCTGGCGGCTGAAGCCGGGGACTCTCAACACTATCTTTCCTGGGACCTGAAAATCTCGGCGGTGGAGGGGGAGAATATTGAAGCACTCAAAAAGCTGATGAAACAGCGGGCGCTGGAGAACAAAGACTACGATACCTCCAGCCTCCTGGTGACCTCTTCTCGCCACAGAGACGCCCTGCAGAAGGCCCGGAAGCATCTGAAAAGCGCCATGGACGGGTTGAACCGGGGAATGACCGGAGATCTTCTCTCGATCGATCTGAGAGCCGTGCTGCGGGAGTTTGGTACGATTACCGGAGAGATTACTACAGAGGATCTGCT